>JAQVHG010000030.1 GCA_028696365.1 Methanofollis sp. | reverse complement strand
TCGAACCCACGGCCGTCCGGTTATGAGCCGGACTATCAATACTACTGCCCCTAAACACAAGAAAAGACTCATACAGGGCTAAACCAGGACGAGCAAGAACACGCAGAAAAACTCATGCAAAAGACAGGAGGGGGTGAGCCCTTGTATTTTTTTGGATTGGAGCGTCATGATGCCTGCGTGATCTGAATATCATTTCTCAATTATTGTATGGATATTTTATCTTACTCTCCCCATATATTTTTTAATCAGGGCAAATACAGTGGGCATAGTCTTCCTTAATTCAAGATCAGAAAAGTACATTATCCCTTTTTCTATTCTATTTTGATTATACATTGCTGGATAAATCACTACTTTCTGTGTTTTACATGATGATTTTATCTGAATTCCCGTTTTTTCACAAATAATTTGAATGTCAGATTCTTCTAATTCGAGTCGATGTTTGAGCGGTGTAGTGAGATGTATCTGTTCATCCAAAGATAATTCATTGGGAAGATTCCCATCTATACCCCAGTTAAGGAGATCAAGGGCATTATGACGATTCAAGGTGTCTTGAACTCTCTGGTTCCAGTAGTGCTTCAAGCAATTGTGGCATGCTGAATCACACGTACATCCTTGAAGCAAACTCTGAGTTTCTGAAAGGACATCAGCAGTCATATCCAGAAGACCAGATGAATATCCGGCACCACTTGAGAGACTGTCATAGAGGTATATATCAACATACACCTTGTTATCTGTCTTATGGATCCGGTGACCTCCATTGAGGTCGGTAAACTCGATATCCAATACTCTACTGGCAGCAAGCAGAAATGCTTCAGTTAATGTAACTGCAGCACTTTTAATCCAGAGTCCATCATATTCTGTGTTGATCTGAGTAGGGTCAAGTTCAAACTCAAACACAACCATGTCTGTTGCAAAAGTATGACCAAGATAGACTATCTCAGGAGAATGTTGACAGTTTGAAAGATCTCGTGCAGTATATGGCCGACCTACGCCTTTCAACGGGGTAGACTGATTTTCATCATTACCTTTATTTGCCTTTTTTGATGTCGATTTTGGCGGGATTACCTCTGCAGCACCACATTTTTTGCAAACATAGAATCCTTGCCCTTGAATACCTTTGTTAATAATGGTAATCTTGTCTGGACGCTTTGCAACCCTCAAATGTGTACAACCAATATCTTTCATGTCTTGCTGGGTTGGTTCTGCAAAGTAGCACGGTTCTTCAGCATATGAGTACTCGACTTCTGCCCTTGCCTCAGGGATGCTTGTGTGATTTCGTGGAGCAAATCCCCATGGCTTCAGCATTCTCTTTGGGGGGTTCAGTGGTGAATGACAAAACGGGCATTTGTCATTTTTTGGACTTTCTGTGGATGTCCATCCACAATATGGATTTGAACACTGATACAAGTCTGAATAATACTTAGGATCATTGAAATAACTCTCTGCAGGATTTTCACGGCTTTTTGCAAGGGAGGATGGGCTATAGATCCCCCCAACTTTGTAGGTCTTTTTATCAACAACAAGAACCTTGCCTGGTGCGTACTCACTAATTGCAATATTTAATGCACGCTCTGGTTTTTGTGAAATGGTCCCACTCGGATCCTCAGGATCTTCAATATAGAATCCAACGATATTCTGTGGGAATGAATATGTTGGTAATACCCCTTCGCTACTCAAGAGATCAAGAAGCGAATTATTATCCTTGGATCCATACCGTTCACGATTCTGCAAAACTTCATTTTGAATGTTGTTTAATCTTCGAATCAATTTCTCGATAAATGTATGAATTACAGTTATATCCTCTTCATTCTGGGGAACTATAATTCTCTTAGCGTCCTGTGAAAATGTGAAATGAGTAGTATAGTCCGAAAAATCATCGTAGAGAGTATCAAAGAAGTCCAATACATCACAATCGTATAAATTTGTATTTTGATTGTTGAGGTATTCGTTTAGAAGGAGAACATTGAGGTGTCTACCGATCAGTTTTTCATTGTGGGCATCAATCCATGGAAGACGCCCCTCTCCTGAGATAATAGCCTGTGGGTGGTTGAAATACCATCCATCATGTGGACCATCCTGTGCATAGGTGACAATTGTAGATAGAGAAGTACCCCTTCTTCCTGCACGTCCTGCTCTTTGTTGGTAGTTCTCTCTTCGTGGAGGGACATTCCTGAGACTGATAGCGGTTAATGATCCGATATCAATACCCACCTCCATTGTGGTCGTACAACTCAGCACATCAATTGGCTCCTCTTCTTCAGATAAGAGATTCTGGAATCGCATTTCGTAGTTCTCTGTGGTAGACCATGTATTGTCACGTTGGTCTTTGTAAGAGAGCTGAGCAGTATGCTCTTCTGTGTTAATTGTCCGAATTGTCTTCCCGGTCCCTTCTGCTGTAGCCTGTAAAACCGGATCTCTCCAGAATTTATACCGATCTAAATCGCTTGGGGTGATGCTCTCTATGTGTTCATCTCCACAATGTGCACAGCGACCCCATAGAGTGAATGGGAAGATTTTTGAACACTTTGAACAACGGTACCACTCTTTTTTATCGTCAAATTTGAGAGCAATATTATTGAGCGAAAGGTAAAATGTTCCCTTTTCCCCAAGACCTTTCTGGAAATATGTTTTTTGCAAAATATGTTGTATTATCTCAATCTGTTCTTTTGAATACCCGTTCTCTTTCAGAATCTTCTGGATAAACCTGGGCATTGTATGGAGTCTTGTCTGTTCTATCCCTAAGCGTCCAAAAGACCAGCGGGTGATATTCCGTCTGACCTCATCGTCGATGCTTTCTCCAATCGCATAATCGGAGGTACAGTAGTGGGTGGCCCATGCTGAGAAGAGACATTCAAATTCATCACGTGTCAGAGTGATGTCTTCTTCATCGAGATCATACAGGCAGTTTTCAATATCTTCCTCATCACTTGGAACAAGCCAGCAAAGACCCAAATCGGTAAGAGATCGATATGGTGAACAAAGATTTTTTAGAAGTTGTTCTGAGAATAAACCTGGCTTATTGGAGAAATATTTTGCAGCAATTTTACTGTAATTAAGTTGTTTTGGTTGCTTCTTTGTATGATTAATATAGCGGGCAATGATTTCCCATCCGCTTTTAAAATCTTTTTTATTCTGCCCGTAAAACAGCATTATATGATTTTTATAGGTAATTTCGAGAAATGCCGTGTATAGCATGTTTAAGGTTGGTTCTCTCCCTGTTTTTTTGCTCCAGTCCTGAAGATGGGATGTAGCAAGGACTAAAAGAGCCCTGGCCGCTTCATCATCTGCTGATCTCGTCATGTCTTTTGCTAATGTTGCGGCTCTTTGACGGCTGTCTGAGAAGAGCAAAACTTTTCGTCCTGCGTTTGGTTGTTTTTTGAGTTTTTTCTTGTCAAATATTGCGGGTGGCTGAGAATCTAACTGGGATGAAACGATGTTGTAGAATGGCTCATTTCCTTTGGTTGTAAAATCGGACAATATAGATCTGTCAAGGTTTTTTCCACATTTCGGGCAATTTTTAAACGTAAATTGCCCTGGTTTTTTGGGTACTTCGTGAGTTGAATATGCTACATGGAGATAACCTGCTTTTTCAGAATAGGAAGGGTCTCGATGAAGCACACCAGTATATGGATTAATCCAACCCTCATTGCGATCTGGATCCTCCTGATAGGTGCCTGTTGTTGGGATGATGTAGAGATGGACCTCACGCATATTCTTGCCAAAAGAATCCCCTGGAGATCGCCAGAGATCAATATCTGTGGCATTCTGAGTTTCATGCACCATATAGGCCTTCAGAAATAGGGCCCCACACCTTCGATCATTTATCAGTTCGTAGATCTGTCCGCCGCAGTCGCAGGTTTCGTGCCCGCTACTGGTAAATAACTGTCCAAGAGTGATCCCATCCCCAGTATTTTTGTGAGGACAATCAGGATTTGTACACGCGTACAACCCTTCGAGTCCCCGGAAGAACATATGGATTCGTGCAGGGAAAAGGACCTGACCTTCAGTATTTTTGGCAATCGGGAGTACAGCAAGCAATACTTGGGTTGCCCTTAGTGCAAGATCCTCTGAAACACCTGGGAAAACAACCTCTGCAAGTTTGTGAATGTCTATTGCGTTCCCTGCAGTCTGGTTAATCAGACACTGTACCGGGGCATAGAGTGGTAATTTATCATAGAGATAATCGGAATATGCCTCCAGAGTGTTTTCCTGTAAGTCTTTTAACCCTATAATTTGACAGAATAAACTTATTGCGTCTATTTTTTGGGGGGTGTCGCCTTGGAATGCATCAATTGAGAGTCCAGATATCGCTTCTGGGGATATTTCCCGAGAACTCTCTGTGGAGATCTCTTTTCGTTTTCCAGTTATTATGGTAAAATCTGTGCCATTGTCACTTGCAGTGATTTCATGGAGGAATTTCTGTAAAGATGCAGTTTTTTCCCTTGAATCAGTGGGAATACTTGCACTGGTTAAGATGAATCTGACCTTATTTCGGGTGATTCCAAGACGATACATCAACCTTCTGATGAGAAGCGAGACCTCCCCCCCGGCAGATCCATGATACATATGTGCCTCATCAATAACGATGAGCAGTTTGTTCTCTGGAGATGCATGAAGCCAATCCTTTGTGGAATTCCAGATAGGTTGTTCGATGTCCCGGATCAGCATGTACTGGAGCATGGTGTAGTTGGTAACCAGAATGTCAGGAGATGTGTTCTGCATCTCCTTTCTGGTTATCAGTTCAGCATCATCTGGATCGGTCAGATGCACTCCTTTTTCAAGATGGGTTACATAGGCATCAAGGTCTTTTTTTGAAGGATATCTCCCAAGACGCTGGAGTTCTCTGATGAAGTCCTCTTCTTTTTCGAGAATGTCTTTTCTTAATGCTGCTGCAAGTTCGCGGTCCTTCTTTTTTTTAGTCTCCCCTGGATAGGGAGTCCTACCAGTGTACATTCCAAATTGGGGGCGGCGTGACGTTGTTGACTCTGCAGCAAATTTCTGGAACTGATGATGGAACTTGTTTTCTGAATCTCCAATCATTCTTCGCAGTCTGCCAATTTGATCTGCGACAAGGGCATTCATCGGGTAGAGAAGGAGAGTGCGTACCCCGCGCATTTTCCATGTATCTGGAGATGTTTGCGCTTCGTGTACGAGATTGGCAACTACTGGCCACATGAAACATTCTGTTTTACCCGAGCCGGTTCCGGTGGTTACAAGTACATCATCCCCACGATAGAATGCTTCGAGTGCTTCTACCTGGTGGACATAGGGATTTTCGAAGACACCAATATTCTCTTTAGAAAGGATTGTGAGTATTTTTTGGATATCTTTGGGAAGATTTGGTGAATCCAGTCCATGTTTAGATGTGATGTAGGGGGTATTTGACTCAATGTATGGATCTTGAGAGAGGATACAATCTTGATCTAGCAGTTCTTCACTTTTTTCTAGCAGAAGGTTGTTTTCACCAAAGTACTGGGCGCGGATATAGGCTTTGAGTTTTTCAAGTAAGGTATTATGTATGTGTTGAACTCCGTAAATATCAGTCATTGATAATCACCCTAATATTGAGATTTTCGAGAAGTTTTTTAATCGCTGGCAGGAGTGTTTTTTCGGAGATGTACTCTGTTCTGTCCATAATGTCTTTTTTAGGCCAGGCCATCATGTAAAGGAGATTTTGTTCGAAATCTGGCAGGTATGAGGGTAGAGTAATCTGGATCATAGAATCCGTGTCTTTGATTGTAGCCTGTACGGGATTTTGTTCAATTTTCTTAATCCCATACATGAAGCGCCTTACGTCTTTGGTTTCGATAACAGCCTTGGGAAAAGCAAGTGTGTACAACTCACCAGAGTCTATTCTGACAAGTCCGTAATCCCAGTCGCTGTCTTTATAGATCGTGAGTTTTTTACTTTCTGGATATGATGATTTCCAGGATCTTGAGAACGCATGGGTTGAGTGATAGTCAAAGTATTCCCTGGTTTCTGGGGGATTCTCACTTTTGATAAATTTGTTCGATACTTTTTGAATGTACTGCTCCACATAGGCTTTTGCAGAAAGATGGGGGATGAGATACATATCCTCAATTGAACATACTGGTACCTGATCTGGTCTGCAGATATAACTTCCAAGACCTATTATCTGTGATTTCTTGTGAAAAGTGTCTCCGCGGTAGAGATAGAGATTGTCTGCTACCTGTGTGCATTTTTTTTGTGGAAATTGGAGAGAATTCTCCAACCCAGATACGAGTACTCCTGCTGCAAGTTGGCGTTTCCGTATCTCAGTGACAGGATTAAATGTCTCATTGAGAGGTGATGGATAATACCAATTTCTTAAATTCGGATAAAGATCCAGGTAGGCCTCTAGTATTTTTCCACATTTGCGTGTAATATGATTCTTGGTTGCTCCAATCTCACCTCTGACTTTGCTATCGTCGTCTTTGACATTATCGTACATTGATGCTTTTATCCACTCGCCAATTGCAGAATAGGTGACTCTTGATATGGTGGCATCTATATCCTCATCAGAGATGGTGGTAATCCCCATATCGGTTGCCATTCTGTCATGGAGGGAGGCAGTGCTCATTCCGTCTCCACCCCAAGTCTTTCTTTGAATTCTAGAACAACTCTGTGATTATTGGATAGAAGTTCATCTTTGTACTCTTCGGAAATGCCATAAATCTCGATGATGGATGCAAATTCGGTATATATTGTCTTTATTAATTCAGAAATTTGATCTCCCTCTTGTGCAATTGCCTCTAGAATTTTCACTCTCGAATTAACATATCCCGTTGATACTGGAGAACCTAGCGTCAAATTTGAGATATTTTTTAGGAGTTTTATTCTGGTAGCACTATTGGGTGGTGAGGAGATTGAACCAGTTATTTTTCCAGGACGGGTTTCTTCATCATTCATTAACTGCGTCGTGAAGAATTTATCACACAGTATCAGTCCCATGTGGGCAAAGATGCCTTTTGGCAAGATTTTGAGAGTTTCTTCATATTCAACGACGAAAATAAAATATTTTTCAGGAATATCTTCGGCAAGATGGGTGTAGCAGTATTCGTCACAATAACCAACTGCATTTTCCAGAATAACAATGTCACTCTTCAGGTTCCTGATGGTACTGAGGAGAGAAGAGTAGTTGTTGTAGCCAGTTGGGACGCAGACTGTGTCGGGCACCTGGTTATTGAATGATATTGAGATGATACGGGCCATCTCATTCGCCGAGTTTCCAGCGCAGAGGAGGGGCAGACGAGAGAGGTATGAGGCAGAGATAAACTTCGATAGCTCCGACAAGTCTGGTGTATCCTTTCCCTGTTCAGGGAGATTATCCTGAAGGAAAGAATACATTTCTAAAAGCTGGGTAATCTCCTCTGGAGGTACTTCATCCATATATTCCAGATTATTTTCAGGTCTGATTGTTAGATTTGGTGCGTTTGCGTTTTGTGAAGATTTTTCAAAATTGGTTTCACCCAAGTGAAGTACTTTTTTCAGGACAGAGAGTTCTTGTAATAATCCAGTCCTCTTGCCGTTCAATAATTCATCTAAATCCTGATTGAGTCTCTTGGCTTCATTAACTTGAGCAAGTGTTTTTTTCGAAGATTCTGTTAATGAAATTATTTTAGCATTTAACTCATTTTTTAGGATTTTTTTCTTTTTAAGTTCGTTATCTGCCTCTCCTATCTCCGCTTTGAGAGGGGCCAATTGAAGTTCTAGTTTTCGCTTTTCTTCGTCTAGGTAGCCTTCAGTTAGGATTTGAAGGTATTTTTGTCGGATTGAAGGGAAATGCTCCACGATAAACTCAAGGAATTTTTCATCTGTTTTTGTTTGCTTAAGGTATGAGGTAAATACTGATTCAAATAGCGGATATTTCTCAAGGGTTGAGACATAGGTATCACTGTTTGATTGAGAACATTCCTCAAAGAATTTGATCAAGTCGGAGTCGGGATTTACATTTTCAGTGATGGTCTCAATGAAGGCTTCGATTACTTCTTGATCTCCGGTCTGACCAGATAAGCGGGTTGCAGCTTGCCTGAGGTATTCGCCGAGATGGATGCTGAAACGGTTGAGGGGCAGGGTTGCAACAGGACTTCCCCAGATATCCCTTCGTTTATATACGATACGACGCTGAAGTACCGGATCGAGGTGGTCTTTGAAGATATCGAGATTATCGAGATATTCATTCGTATCGATAACATATGATTTTGATATTTTGTACACTTTTAAGAGGGTGTTCTCATGAACTTTGATTTTATTTTTATCATAGTTATAGGAGGATTTTGTGATCTCAAGGCAGATATATTCAGTTTCTGTTTGATTAACTACCAACAGGAATGAGTCTGAGTGTTGGGGCGGAGCAATGAACCCATTAAGCAGGGTGTCAAATAAATGCCAGATTGGGAGGGGTTTGATCGTTAACCCATAGTTAAGGTTGGGATTATTGAGGAAAATCAATTCATAAAATGTTTCATCGGTACGATAGGAATGTTGTTTATTTGAATTATTTGGCTGCAACTCCCATTCCCAGATCCGCAGTTCATTTGGCTTTGCTCCATAAGGATCCATAGAAATGGTTTTGACCTGTGAGAGATCAGAATCCTTATTAAAGGGAAAGAATCTGCCTCCTGTTGCTCCACTGTTTTCTTTGCTAAATATGATGTCTGCAAGGCGTAGGAGTTCTGTGTGACTATTTTTGTGGCGGATGGTCACGCATAGTGAATGATAGGTTTCCTGAGTTGGCATTTAGATTCCTCCCTGATAGTACATTTTAAAAAGACATTTTGCTGCCTGGTTTGGTATCTTACCTGTTTTTAGAGATTTTTTAAGATATTCGCTGGTTTTAGGATAGTTTTCGAATCCTGCAACAATATACTTTAATTGTGCCGAGACCGGGATAGTAATCCCTCTTTGGTGGATTAATTTCAGATACAGTGCTTCATCGCTGAGATTGTTGCCGAATGTATTTTCTGCCGTACTTTTGGTTTTTCTGAAGTAAAGGGGCGGGAAGGAGTCTAATCCATGTCTAAGAATAATGGTATCTCCATCGACTAAATCCGGGAAACTGGGTAATGAGAGTTCGTTTCTGAAGATAAGGTTCTGAATTTGGTTTCTCATGCGGATAATGTCACATTTCATGTTAGATTTTATCGAGAGATCTGCGTTTTTGATTGCTTTCAGTTCAGAACCTGGTACGATCCGTTTATTCATCCATTTCAGTTCCAGGACGGGTTGTTGGTAGGGGATGGCCGTTTTGTCATCTTTTGCTACAAGAATCACCTCAAGATCATTTTCATTATCAAAAAGCGAGAGATACTTAATCTTGTTGTCCACTTCGATTGTGAATATAGGATTTTTGAGGGATACCTCCTGTCTCTCAGACGCTCTCTTGTATTTGTCGAGGATAGCGACCTCCCATTTGCCATCTCCTTGAGATGATTTCAGATAATAGGTACCGGAACCTGTTTTTTGATGGATATATTTCTGATTGTTTTGAATGCTCGGAGGCCAGAGAGGGATAATTTCTGGAGGTTTTTCCCTGAGTTGTACATGATGATCTCTGGCATATTGTGCGGATTCACGGGTAATTTTTGTAAACCGGATTTTGTAGACTTTCCATTTCTGCGTTCCTTCTGTGAGGAGAGGATAACTCTCTTCAACTTTGAGGAATGATTTGTCGGTGACTGGATACTGAGAAAGAAGGTAGTAACTTGTATCTGGAGTTATGATTCCATTTAAACTGATACTGCGTGAGTAAATATCACCAATTCTAAAAAATGTCCCATTTTTGAAAATTCTTGATGATTTCTCTCCCCATATTTCAGATAGGGGCGTCCCTGACCTCTCATAACTCAGTTCGTATGATTCGTAAACCCACGAGATGGGTAAACGGTAGGTTTCATCTGCACGGATCTTTGCAGAGTCAATGACATCGATTTGAATTCTCTTTTCATTTTTGATAACTATTTTCTGTCCTATTCGCTTTTCTTCAGCAAGGGTTGATCCGTCCACCGGCCAAAATCCGATATATAATTTGAAGGAATCACCAATCTGTCTCAGGTAGAAGGGAAGACCAGAAATTTTTCGCTTGAGTTCATCGTCAGAGTATCCAGAATGATTCTTTGCATATAACTCACAGTTCCGCGCAATACTTGAGCCCTCTATATGACGAAAATGTGCTTTCTGGATTTCTCCATTATAATGCCGGACTGGTTCGCCACAAAGTATGCATGAATATTGTCCCACATCGGAGTCATCAGAAATGTCTTTTGCTTGAACTTTGATTGGAGTTCCTGGTTTACTATTATCATCTGCACGGTCCATTTTAGATCACCTTTGCGAGGTTGGATTCGGCCCGCATCAGCAGTTCCCTGATCAACAACCCGGCCATGATCGTCTTGCCGGCACCGGGATCGTCTGCCAGGACAAACCTGAGCGGCTGCCTGGGGAGCATTGACTCATAGACCGCCGTGATCTGGTGCGGGAGGGGTTCGACGTTCGAGGTGTGTACCGCCATCACCGGGTCGAAGAGATAGGCGAGGTCGATCCGGTATGCCTCCGCCGCCAGTTTGAACTCCTCGCCGGGTGCGTCGAACGCCCACGGTCGGCCGGCCTCCGCGAGGGAGAGCGAGGGCTCGCTGGAGCGGAAGAGCATCTGCTCCTTCACCTACCCATCGGCAGTCCTGTAATAGACCGTCAGCGCGTTCTCGCCGACCGGGTCGGTCGTGACAATACGTACGATCTGGCCCTGTTCAATCCCGTTGACGGCAGAATCATTTTTGATATCTTCCAGTCGTAGCATGGGCTGATACATCTCCGAGTGTGCGATCCACTACACATTCGATCGAGGGGGCCGAAATCTTCGTCATTTCTGGAGAAATTGTAGAATAATGATCTTTGACTGTTCGTTTACGCTGTGGGATCCGGCCTCTTGAACTTCACTCTATGTTAGGGTTAGAATTAAAGTTTCGGTTTTAATTGGCGAATATATTGGCTTAATGTGGTACAAATTGACCTTGATTGGTCAGAGAAATGAGAAGAACGGAGGAGAACAGAAAAATATTCTCCTGATTTTCTCCTTGATTATTTCTTCTATTCTCTTCTCTTCTCCTCTATTCTCCAGTTTTGAAGGAGAATTCTCCTGGATGGTTCGGGGGTCTAGAGGTCATTTGGGGAGATCGCTCCCTCCAGTCAAGAGGGACATCTGAACAGACGGATCAAGGACGGAGGCCTGAAGAGGATCCTCTCTACTGGGGTTCAGAGATATGGAGGAGGGCCAAGAGCACCGACACCTCAGCGGACGGACGGGTGGCGCACCATTCAATGTTGTCTTCCTCACGCATGGCCTGCGTTGTATGAGATGTTCGGACAATCCGAAACTGTCCGGACAGATACAGAACTGTATGGACAGTAGAAAAGTAGAAGGAAATGAGATAATAAGGCAAAAGAACGTGACAGCGAGGGAAGGAGGAGAATATGCGCCTTCACATTATTGGGCGAGGTGGATGAAGGACGGAGAAATTATGGAATTTATGCGTCCCGATTTAGATAAAATTACTTTTTAATCATTATATGTGGAATTTAACCATTCTCGAACATTATTTCTTCAAAAGGAGGTGGGCCCGGAGGGATTCGAACCCACGGCCGTCCGGTTATGAGCCGGACGCAACAGAATGGCGAGATAATTCAAGAAAAAAGCCCTGGGAAAGAGATTCGTGAGGGCAGCATTCAAGTGGAAAAATTCATGAAAAGACAGGAGAGGTATTTCTCCCCTCACTCTCCTTCAAACTCTGCAGGCTCGACATTCAGGACATTGCAGTTCTCCCGAACCGCCCGCTGCAGGTTCTCGTCAAATCCTTTCTCGTCCTCTGCCTCGATCTCGATCTTGATGCTGACTTTTGCATTCGGCCGTGCGGCGAACTGCGCAATCACCTCGTCCACGATCTGGCCAAACTCCATCTTCGCCTTGATCGGATCGACCTCCACACAACCGTAGAACCGGTTCTTCACCAGAGAAATCCCGGTGCCCTTATCTGAAGACGGTGTGGGAGATGTCCATCCTGTTAGTGTCGTGCCAGCGCCGCCACTGGAGACCCCTCCGGGTGGTGTCGTCGATCTGTCATCTGGAGGATAGACCGGAGGCTCAGGCGGCCGTATGCTCTCCTCATAGGCTTCCGCAGCGGCGGGTTCGATGAGGAGGAGGGCGTTGTCGACGATGACCGATCTCCTTGCTCTTCCGAAGGTGAAGTCGATGTACTTCTCCTCGTCCTTCCCTGCCGCGAGGCCGAAGAAGTCTTTCTTCTCTGCTCCATCCTCGATTGCCCGCTTCAGGACATCTTTGTTCTGGAGACGGGGAAGATAGAGATAGCGGCAGGAGTTCTCCCAGAACTCGCCGGCCTTCATCTCGGTGGTGCCGTCTGTCCAGAACCATTTTTTCAGTTGACCGCAGAGGTGGATCGGCGACCATGCGGCGATCATCGCCTCGTTATCTTTCAGAACGCGTTCGATCTCTTCCGTCGGTTTTTCAGCGCCCGGGTTGATGGGGTAACTCTCCCATGTGATGTTCGGTGAGACCCGTCCGCCCACGGTCTCCTGCATCGGCACAAGCACCCAGCGGTAGGTCTCCCTGACTGTGCGTGCGACTGTCCTGCGGGCCGTTTCCAGGTTGTTCTCCGCGTTCTTCGCCATCAGGTTGTCGAGCACGATCCGGTTGTCCTTGTAGTCGTCGACGATCGACTTCCATGCGAGCATTGAGCGGACGTGATCGGTGAGCAGGCGGACGTTCTCGGCGTCGGGGGCGAGGAAGATGAGACGGTTCTGCCGGTGTCTGGGCTGGTCACCCCGATTTTTGAGGTACCCAGCAGCGCAGACTGTCGCCGTCTGGACATCGTGCCTCCCAAAGTGCGCATGGGGGGGGAGGGCGACGAGGCGGAGTGCGGAATCGTCGGGGACGTCGTCGCTTTTGGTGAAGACGTGGACACCGTCGAAGATCCCTTTAGAGAGTGCCTTCTTCACCTGCCCCTGAATCGCCGGGGTGATGATCTCCTCCTCGTCGAAGCGTTTTT
>JAQVHG010000300.1 GCA_028696365.1 Methanofollis sp. | reverse complement strand
AAAGGCAGAGAAAAGATCATGAAGAGGGTGCTGCCGTCCTCGACCTATCTTGTGGCGGGGGGTTTGGGGGGTGTGAGCGGAGCGAACTTGAGAAGACCTGCAGGTCTTCGAGGGCCAGCCCCCCGCCAGAGAGATCCATCAAGAGGGTTTCTACAGAGCCATCCCAAGAGAGTTTTAGGATATGCTCTTAGTATGAGTGATGGATGCACTCGCCTTCCCACCCCTTCGGCTGGGTGGGGGCTCTGCCCCCAGACCCCCGGGGATCACGATGAGGCTGGGAAGGCACGTCGATCTGATTGGTCGCCACCATCACAGAATCTTTTTTTTCTGTCATCTCGCGCCGTGAGGGGTGTGAGCGCGCGCCAGCGAGTTCAAGAAAATCTCTGATTTTCGCTGAAGAACGGGAGGAGTCGAGAAGATCTCTAATCTTCGAGTCTGTGAGCTCAACTCCACGATGAGGATAGGCGGGGGTGACCATTGAACAGGGTCTCCACCAGTTCTCTCGTCTTGAAAAGAGCGAGAACACATGCGACGAGAGATGTTCATCCCATATATATGAGACGTGTGCCCTCGACTCACGAATGATTTTACAGGCTCTGCAAAAAGAGATACAGATCCCCTAAATCATCGCGTGCGGGTCGGCCTTCATGAACTCCCGGCAGACGGTGGTGGCATAGTGACCTGGGGGGAGGGAGAAGGCGAGGTTGACATCTTGGCCGATGAACTCGGCCTTTACTTCGGTCCTGACAGCGATGGGCCTAAGGGTCCCATTATAATTGAGTCCGACAAACTTCGCTGCTCTCGCGAAGTCTTCTGCGGTGATCCCATCCTCTTCGAGGAGGGCGTCCATCCGGTCGTCGTCTTTCCCAAGAGAGGTTCTTGGCTCGGCACCAGGCATGAAGAGTGCGACCGCACACCGCCCCCTTTTCATATGGACCGAAACGACCCGTGTGTTCTTCTCGGTGACGGTGTCCTCGCGCCCGTTCGCAAAGATGAGCCTCTCGCCAGGGAGGGGTTCGTCGAGGGGTGTTCCGTCGGCGAGGCGCATCGAGAGCACCCGGTTGAAGAGCCAGGACTGGTAGGCAGAGACGAACATGGAGAGGAGTTTTGGCGGGAGGTTCTTGAGGGCCGCGGCATAGTCTCCGGGTGTTTCGGCAAGCCCGGAGAGTATGGAGCGTTCAAATCCGAGGTGGCGAGGGAGGGCGGCGATCGCCGGGCCAGGTTCGCCGGTTTCGAGGAAGGTCTGCCTGATCTCCTGCACCTCTGGTGTCTCGTCAGGGAAGGCGAGGCCGACATAGGTCTCGACCGCGGCCTTGTAGTCGCCGCGCAGGATCTCGCGGCCCACCAGATGGGTGACCGGCCTGATTACCCCGAAACGCTGGAGTCCGAAATAGTTTGGAAGCCCGGCGGCGGCCGCGGTGGTGCAGGCCTCGACAGTCTCCTGGAGCGCCGGACCGGTGCACCCCCTCACCGTGATCGAGAAGCAGTTCCCCGCAAGTTGGCCTAGAGCGAGCGGATGCTGGTTTCGGCCGAGCGGTTCGAGTTCGATCTCTTTGAGGTGCACACCTGCAACCATCTCTTCGTCGGCGTCATAGATGGAGATATACTGGGTGGTGACGGCGTTTTTGTCCTTCGTCCCAGCCCAGGCGATCCGCCGGTGGGAGATCCCCATCACCGAGGCGATGGATTTCATGGCGTGCTGGTGCTCCCAGTTTCGCTTGGTAAGTTTGCAGATGAGGTACGGGCCTTCGCTTGCGGGTTCGGCAAGCGGGACCTCCTCGACGAGGAAGTCCTCAGGGGTCGCACGCAGCACCCCGCCGATGCCCGGGGCGTCGGTGACGTACCACGCCATCCCAAGGTCTGCCTCCAGGGGGTAGGGAGTCCGCATCATAGGAGCTTGAGGTCTCTGGTGATCTGGTCGAGGTCTTCGCTCTTGGCCGGGCCGAGACCCAGGGCGGTGATGGTGCCCGGCGGGATCTCGGTCATCCCGGCGTCCTGGATGAGCGAGGTCGAGATCCCGGCAAGTTCGGCGGCGGCCTTCAGTTCATAGAGGGGGCGTTCCCCCGAGACCTTGAGCACGACTTTCTTCTGCCCTTCAGAGAGCCATGCCTTCTTCGCCTCTTTCCCGGCGTGTTCGTAGGCCATGATCGCTGCATGGGCGACCTGCGCACATTTCTTGCCGCAGCTCATCTTGATGTCAGTCCTGATGACCAGGCACTGCTTCCACTTGAACACTGGCTCTTTGGACATCTACACTCTGTTGGCGCGGGAGAGCAATAAGGCATGGGCATAGGGACATTCATGTAGGGGAAAGGGAAGATTACCACCGCATGTATGACGTAGCGGTGGTGGGGGCCGGGCCGTCAGGCTCGGCGGCGGCACGGGCGTGCGCGGAGGCCGGGCTCTCGGTCCTCTGCATCGAGGAGCATGCCGCACCAGGGTTCCCGGTCCAGTGTGCGGGCCTCCTCTCGTGCCGGGCCTTTGCCGAGTGTGAGGTCTCCGACCACTCAGTCCTCAACACGGTGCAGGGGGCACGGATCGTCTCAGATCTCGGTGCCGAGGTCTTCTTCGACGCTGGGGAGACGAAGGCCTATGTCGTCGACCGCGCCCTCCTCGACGAAGAGATGGCCGGCGATGCTGCCTGCGCGGGGGCTGAATTCTGGCCGAAGACCTCGGTCGTCGGGCTCGAAGAGGGACGACTGGTCACCCGCGGCGCCTCAGGTCGCCGTGACGTCGAGGCGCGGATGGTCATCGCCGCCGACGGGCCGCGCAGCGGTATGGCACGGATGCTCGGGCTTGCCCGCGCACCGGTCTACCTCTCCGGTATCCAGGCTGAGATCCCCCTCGACCTCGACACGAGGTACGTGGAGGTCCACCCCAACGCCGCCCCGCAGTTCTTTGCCTGGGTGATCCCGACTGGCGAAGGCAGGGCGCGGGTCGGACTCTGCGGGACCGGGGAGGTGCGCGAGGCCTTTGCACGTTTCGCGGCCCGCTACCCGGGAGGCTGCGCCCACCTGGTCACCGGCACCATCCCGCTCGGCACG
>JAQVHG010000299.1 GCA_028696365.1 Methanofollis sp. | reverse complement strand
CATGGATCTTTTTCTTGTTTTTAGAGCCATTATTGTGTCTCCCGGCTCATAACCGGACGGCCGTGGGTTCGAATCCCTCCGGGCCCATCTTTTCTCTGACATGTTATCACAACACGTCGTCCAGATCAGCCAGCGCCATCTTCTCCTTCTCGCTCACGCGCACCCCGCCGATCCCGAGGAGCCCTCCCTTCTTGCTCGCCTCGGCGACGACGAGGGCGAGCGAGAGGAGCCACTCCTTAAACCCTGCAACTTCCTCAGGGTTCGCCTTCCTTTCGAGGAGAGGGCCGATACTCCTGAGCGTGTCCAGGATCCGTGCCCTGATCTCTTCAGGTGTCCCCTGAGACAGTTCTTCAGTCCCGGGAAGTTTCTTCATACCCTCAGACTTCTCCCTGATCTCATCAACCAGGGAATTCACCAGTTCTTGAGCGTCCTCTGGCGCCGGCTGTCTCTCAAGGGCCTTTGAGAGGGCCCGCAGTTCCTTGATCATCCTCCTGAGGTTGGGGTCGGCCATGATTACGTAGAACCCCACATAGGCCGGTGCCTGCAGCAACCGCCCCCATTCTTCTGGCGTATAATCCGCTTTTGTTGTCATCGTCCGTCACCGTCTGTTGCGGAAACAGACTTGCCACTCTTCATACCATGGCCCATGATCTACCTGGTTACCAGAGATCATATGAAGACATCGATACTCCCGGAAGAGACCCCGACTTTTTCATCGCATACCCGTGCATTCGTCGCCTTCCCCCTCGCACCCGCCGGGGGCGAGTGCCGCCTGGACCCCATGGGACCACGATAGGGTCGGGAAGGCAGAGAAAAGATCATGAAGAGAGTGCTGCTGTCCTCGACCTCTCATGTGGCGGGGGTTCTGGGGGGCGGCACGCCCCCCGGTCGAGGAGAGCGTTTAGAATTTCTGGAAGGAAGCACTTCAGTTTGAGGAGATGTTCACCCAGAGGGTGTTTAGGGATATGCTCTTGATGAACCTGCAACTCCAGGAGACGCAAGGGTTCACCCATTCCAAAGACCCACGATTTCGGGCCCTGGAGAAATCCTCATGATCATTTCCTGTGGCAGGGGGCTGCACCCCCGTGCCTCCTGTCACACGATGGCTCGAAGGCGGTACAGTCCTCTCCAACATTTTGAATCTGCTTTCCACCCCTGTTCGTCATCTCTGACGGGATTGAGCAATGTTTTCATCGATGTCCTGTTCGAGGAAGGGAGCAAGGATCCGTGTGCGCCTCACGCATCATTGATGGGACTTATCATGGGTCTTTTGGGTGTTCGTCCGCGTGTTTCACACCTGGTCCTACAGGTGCGGCGACCTCAGATTCCACCTCCTCAGGGTCGGCATAATAGTTTGCAAACACCACCCCGGCGACGATCAGGAGACTTGCGATTGCATGGTAGATGAGGAACGGCTCATGGAGCACGAGCACCCCGGCAGCCACCGAGACCACGACCGAGAGGTTCTGGATGATCCCCACCCGCGCTGCCTCCAGTTCTCTTAGACCGTACATCGCAAGAAACGAAGTCGCTACCGAAGTGAAGAGGGCGAGGTACAGAATCTCGGTGAGGAAGTCTGTGTCTCCCAACAGCATGAGCGCACCGTGGGGGTCAAGCCCCTCGCATCCCACTGCCGCGGCGAGAAAGACCACACACCCGAAGAGCATCATGAGAAAGGTCAGGCTCACCGGATCGATGGTGCGGGAGAGACGCCGGCCCATCACGATGTACAGCGAGGTTGCACACACCGAAAGAAGAGCCAGGACCAGACCAAGAGTATCGATCCCCCCCTCCCCGTTTCCTTCCATCAGGAAGAGGGAGGCGATTCCAGCAATAGAGATTATAAAGCAGATGAACTGCTTCGCATTGACCCATTCGCCCAGGATCACGATGCCGAGGATTCCCACGAAGACCGGGGTGATGGCCTCGATGATCCCGGCCTCTGACGAGGAGATATAGAGGAGACTGAAGGCCTGCAAGGAGAAGAAGAGGACTGGTTGGGCAAGGAGGAGGACTAGGAGATCGCCGTAGTTCTCTTTTGGGAGGTGCACCCTGATCACCCCGACTGCGGCGAGGGCCAGCAACACCAGAAATGCAAGGGTAAACCGGAAGGCAAGTGTCGTGAGCGGTTCTGCAGAGTCCAGAGACTCTTTGACGAAGAGGAAACTTAATCCGATAAAAAAGGCATTCAAGACGGCGGCCAGGTACGCACACGACCTCGTATTCATAGAATGTCTATATATTTCGGAAATTGGACAGATACATATTTTGACGCCTCTTTATTGAATAATATGTGAATTATTGTGCCTGAAATATCATTTAACCTGAGCGGAAGCCTGATTCCTGGGGTTGTCTCACGCCAGTGCACCTGCAAAGAGATCGAGCACTAGCCCTGAGAGGCTACGGATCTGAACGAAGTTCATTGCCATGATACCAATCAGGTTGAGGGGGAGCGGAATGGCCATGGGATAGATGGCCATCTCCATGAGATTTTCTTTGCTCACCGGCCTTTTGAACAGCCTCATGCCGACGAAGATATCCAGAATGAGGTCGGTCTCATGGGGTGGGTGGAGATATGATCTGCTCCTTCTCTTTTCACCGGTACAAGAAGGGAGTACATGATAATGCTGAAGAATGTTGAGCCGAAAACCCTCACAAGTCGGCTCTATAGAAATCCTCTTGACGATGCTCTCCACCGTGGAGAGGGCGATGATACGGGATACCCACTGGTGTCCTGTCGTTATAGGGAAGGATCTCTCCACACCCTGAAAGGTTGCTCAGGTAAATTCTCAAACGCGTATGCTTGAGCCCTGGGCTCATGCTGAATCCTACAAAGTCCATAGACTGTTCCTTTCTCATTCATGCGTTTATGGGAGATCTGAGATCTATCTTCTCTCCCCAGGGTCATCCGTGGGCCCTTGTCAGCGCATGATCGCGGTGCGGGGCGGTGCTGCCCGCCCGTCTGACTCCTGCTCTCCTCACGCTTCCACAGCCCCAAGAAGCCCGGCGAGCCACCGCGGCTCCTCTGAGTATGCCAGGACGGCCTG
>JAQVHG010000298.1 GCA_028696365.1 Methanofollis sp. | reverse complement strand
ACGTGTGTCACCCGCCTTCCTCCCTCTTTGGCCGGGGGCACGGCCCCCGGACCCCAGGGGACCACGATAGGGTCAGGAAGGCAGAATAGATAACCATGACGAAGGGGATGCCGCCCACGACCTATTGTGTGGGCGGGGGGTTCGGGGGGCGGTAAGCCCCCCGCCAGAGAGATTCATCAAGAGGATTTCTACAGAGCCGAAAATAGAAGATTTTTCTGTGTGGACGGAGTGAGTTGAGAAGAAGAAGTCTTCGCTGTCAGGGGGATGCGACTGGAGGGAACATATTCTGTGGAAAAAATGTATTCTTTGGCCTGAAATTGAGTTGCATTCTCACCCGCCCCACCTGAAGGGGACCGGGGTGAGGGGTCGTGGGCTTGCGGTCTATGCATCCTCTTTAATGGTCCTTGCCTTCTTGATCAGGTAATATCCGCAGGCCAGGGCGATGACGACAAACCCGATCCCAAGAAGAGGGATGTTTTGCGCTTCCTCTGATTCAAGGATGATGATCTTCCTCGCGACGGCGATGATCGCAACAAGCATGATCACCTCTACATGGACCCGGTGTTCCTCGACATATGCCCTGATCGTCTCCATGAGTTCAAGACCAATGAGGACAAGAAGGAAGAGCCCAAAGACGCCGATGATCTCGTGGTTCTCGAGCCGGAGGGGGGATTCTTGAAATAGGCCCTGGATGGTCAGTGCTGCCAGTTCGATCACGGAAAAACCAATGATGACTGCAAGGAGGCCGATAAGGATATAGTAAATCCCCTTCTGGTAGGTGTCCAGTGCCTTGAGCATGGTTCAATCGTCCAACTTCCATAGCATAGGAATCGAGAAGAGATAAAAACAGGTGGTCGTGTGTGTCTGGCCTCTATGATTTTTATAGAGTGCGCTCGTATCTGAGAGTGGTCTTTGCGCCGATGAAAGCGAGGGTTGCCGAGCCAGGTCAAAGGCGCTGGATTTAGGGTCCAGTCTTGTAGAAGTTCGAGGGTTCGAATCCCTCCCCTCGCATACCTATATTTTGCAGTGAATGCATCATTTTCCCTTTAAATTGGATTTCTGTTTGTTTTATTGATTTTAATTCATTTTTTTCTTCAATCGATCCTTAAAAAACTGTATTTATTAAAATAATTTCCTCTTTTGTGGCATGTTCATAATCCCAAGTCAAAAAATGAAGTTAATTAAGCTTCTTTTCTACATGTCGGCATATTTGTTAATTATTATTCATAAATATCATAGAATTAAAAAATAATTTAATAGATAGGTTTATAGATTAGAAATTGGATTTATTAAGCTATACTCGGCCAGGCGTGGACGTCACAACTGGTGGGTCAAGATGAAGCCATCCCCACAATTGAAGAGCGAATTCCTGACGCAGGGCGGAGTGCAGAGCATATCTTGGCAGGTGAAGAGACGTGGAAACAATAGAGATTACTGACACCATCTCCAGGGCACTGACCGGGGACTTTTCAAAGACCCTCGATGAGGAACAGTGCGACGCAGAGATCAAACCGATCGCTGCGGCAGTGAACATGTTGATCGGGAAATTGCAGGAGACCGAAGAAGAGAAAAAGGTACTCGCTGCAGGACTCGATAATTTCAAGCGTTCTATAGCTGAAAACCCGATCCCAATGCTCTTTCTGGACGCTGATTGTATAGTCACCGACGACAACCGGGCCTACGAAGAACTCAGCGGGATGTCCCGTGACGAAGTCGTGGGAATGAACGTCAACGACTTCACAATCCTTGAACAGGAAGGGGACGGGATCAAAGACACCCTCCAGAAAAAGACGCGCGGGATCTCCAAGACGGTCACCGAGTACCCCACAAGGGTCAGGAACGCCATCGAGTACACCATCCCGTTCCTTGACAAAAACGGTAACATCGAGTCCATGCTCATGGTCCTTGTTGACACTACCGATGCGGATGATGAGAGGGAAAAGGCGGAAAACCTTGCAAAAGAATCGGCCGAGAAGGCTCAGTGGTACCAGGAGATCCTGGACGCCATCCCGTTCCCGATCACCGTCACCGACATGAAGATGAACTGGACGACGATGAACACTGCCTTTGCAGATTCCTTTGGTCTTGACCGCGACCGCCTGATGGGGCAGCACTGCAGCGCGACCAACGGCCCACTCTGTCACAATGACGGGTGTGCAATCAAGCAGCTCAGGAAGAGCGGGGAGGAGGCGATCACGACCTACTTCGACTCAGGCGAGGAGAACTTCCAGCTCGATTGTGGGTATCTTAATAACGCAAACGGTGAGCGGATCGGGCACATTGAGGTCGTCCAGGACATCACCGCCATCAAAAAGAAGGAGAAGGAAGCCCAAGAGAACGCAGAAAGGCTCCAAAAGAGCGCTGATGAACTGGCAGCAGCGCTAGACGCTATGGCGAAGAAAGACCTCACCGCGGCCCTCACCCTCAGGGACGACGACCCCCTCAAGGTGCTCAAACAAGACTTCCTCGGCACACAGAAAGAGATGCGGGATATGCTCGGTGAGATCATCCGGGCGATCCAGGACATCAACACCAACACCGACGAGACGAGCAAGAGTTCTGAGGAGATCGCAAAGGCGATCGAGCAGGTTGCAATTAAGAGCCAGAAAGCATCTGACGACTCCAAGAAGCAGCTCGACAACTTCGAAGAGGCGGCACGCGCAATGTCTGACCTCTCGGCCTCGGTCGAGGAGATCGCCAGCACCTGCCAGGAAGTACTCGCAAACACTGAGAAGGGCGCTGAAGTCGGCGAACAAGCAAATAAACTCGGCAAAGAAGCGACTTCAAAGATGCAGGAAGTTGTGACCATCGCCCAGAGGGCTGTGGGTGAGATCGGCAAACTCAGCACCCAGATGCAGGAGATCGACAAGATTGTCAAGTTGATCACCGACATCTCCAACCAGACCAACCTCCTCGCCCTCAACGCTGCGATCGAGGCGGCGCGGGCAGGCGAGCACGGCCGCGGGTTTGCAGTTGTCGCAGGCGAAGTGAGGAACCTTGCCGGCGAGTCGAAGAAAGCAACCAGCAACATCGAAGGCCTGATCACCGCCATCCAGAGCCAGACCGAGACGAC
>JAQVHG010000297.1 GCA_028696365.1 Methanofollis sp. | reverse complement strand
GCCACACCTAGAATCCGCGCCGCAAGGTGCGCGGCATTCTCCCCGCCGTCCACCGCAACACACGCAACTGGCACACCTTTTGGCATCTGCACCACCGAGAGGAGGGCGTCGAGCCCGCCGAGGAGTTTGCCTGAGACCGGCACCCCGATCACCGGCATTTTGGTCTTTGAGGCCACGACGCCAGGGAGTGCCGCCGACATCCCGGCGATGCAGATGAAGACCTTCGCGTTCGAGGTCTTCACGTACTCGTCCAGGCGCTCTGGATCGCGGTGGGCCGAGATCACCTGGAGATCATAGGTGATCTCATATTCTGAGAGTATATGTGTGGCCTTCTCGGCAATTGAACTGTCAGAGGCCGATCCAATGATGACTGCAACATCTGGCATGGTTAATCCTCTACGTCTGCTTCCAAGATAGTGGGACGGGATGGTTTATGCCTTCTCCTGGTCTTGGCATAACATCCTGAGGCGTGAATGTTCAAACATTCTGCCACACGACAGGCACAATCTCTTCCAGGATCTTTGATCTTCGAGGGCGCCCCCGGCGGGAAGAAGAGGGAGGCGATTATTTCATGCGTATACTAAAAACTGGCAAGGGTTTCTACAGAACCAGAGTTTGTAGAATCCCTCTGACTGGGGGGGGCTAGCCACTCGAAGTTTTTCAGCCATCTCAAACTCCCCTGGTCGCACCCGCCACACGAGAGAGTCGAGGAGGGCGACCTCCCTGTCATCGTCGCCTATACTCCCTTTCAGGCTCATCGTCATCCCGGCCCAGGCAGGGGGAAGATGACAATCAGATGTATCGTCCCTCATCAGAGAATTTTTCCAGTAGTTTCGCACTTGGGATTTACGAGCGCAAAAGACTCCACAATGATTTTCCTTTGATATGCGTGCAGGGTTCATGCCTGGTTTGCACCTTCGCACCACCTTCGCACTTTGGGGGTGGAAAGATGGAATGGGGTAGGATGGCGACCGATCTGGATTTTCGCATCATGTAGAGTAGTACACGCGTGTATAAAGTGATCTTTGCACTGAAATAGAAGAACACAGAGCATGGTCGATGAGGACATGGCTGTGTTTCTCGGCGGGGTGCAAACGATTTTCAATTCATGCCTGGCAGGGGTGAATTGTAAAATGAGAGAAGTGACGGTGAGGATTGGTTTGCACCCTCCTGGTGCGAAGTGTCGGGGACGGTGTGCAAAGTGAAAGAATGGAGGGGTCGAGAAGATCGTTGATCCCGGGACATTGTGGAAATCTTCTTGAGGGGTTCCGTGGCGAGGGGCTTGGCCGCCCCCCGAACCCCCCGCATCACGATAGGTCGAGGCCGGCAGCACTTTTGTCACAGTTGCCCACGATGCCTTCTCGACCCTATCGTGTTCCCGGGGGTCTGGGGGCGGAGCCTCCCGGCGTGAGGCTATGGGAAGGCGGATGACACGCATTCTCCCTACGATAAGTGAGGGATTCTATAGAGTTGTCTCTGGAGAATTCAACATGAAGCTAGGACCCGAGCATACGCGATGAAAATTTACCTCAGCAGCGTCTTGAGGTGTGGATTGATCCCTCTCTTGCAACAGGGCAACAGTGAGTATCCCGTTTCATCACCACTCCACGGATCCCCCCCTACGGCGAAGATGGGGGTGGGGCGGCCATTCGGTGATCTTCCCGCGTGGGTGTTCTGCTGAAGGAGGAGCACGGGTCCGGCCCATGATCATTTACATCGAGGTCATCCCAAAACTCCCCCGCCCTCCTCCTCATCGATGAAGAGCGATGGATGATAGTGAAGAGATCCCTGCTTTTTTCATTGCGTACCCACACATTCGTCACCTTCCCCCACACCCCCGCCAGGGGCTCTGCCCCCGGACCCCCGGGATGGCGATAGGGCTGGGAAGGCAGAGTAAAGATCATGAAGACGGGATGCAGTCCTCTGCCAATCTTCATCCGCCGCGAGGCCGGGGGGCGGCCAGCCCCCCGGTGGAGGATAGTGTTCAGAATTTCTGGAAGGAAGCATTTTGGTTCGAGGGGATGTTCACATCAAGACATTTTTGGGATATGCTCATCGTGTATGCGTGAGCCAGAGGTTCATGCCCGATTCTATAGAGCCAGAAATTCTTCTTTCATACATCCATGCTCCACTGGCTCCAGGTCAGATCAAAATTCTCGTGAACGCCCCGGCACCCCAGTCAGGGGCAAATCTACATTGCTACGTACCGCGAATCAAACCTGTACCTATGGAAGACGTACGACTCCTGATGCTGCCAGGTCCGGTCCCGCTCCCTGAACGGGTATGCCAGGCCATGATGCGTCAGGCCATCAACCACCGCGGTCCCGAGTTCGGCGCCGCATATACCGAGAGTGTCGAAGTCCTGAAAGAGTGCTTTGGGACAACACACGACGTGCTGATCCTCAGCGGCTCAGGCACCGCCGGCATGGACGCCGCGATCTCCAACTTCGGGAGGGGGAAGAAGATCGCCTCGCTTGTCAACGGGAAGTTCGGCGACCGCCTCTACCAGATTGCTGCGCGCAACGGCGACGCCACCGAGATCGCCTCAGAGTGGGGAACCCCAGTCGACCTCGCCGCCCTCGAAGAAGCCCTTGAGAACGGCGCTGAGATGGTGACGATGGTCCACAACGAGACCTCTGCCGGTATCCTCAACCCAGCAAAGGAAGTCGGCAAACTTGCGCACAAATACGACGCCCTCTTTGTGATGGACGGCGTCACCTCGGTCGGCGGCGACGAAGTCCTCGCCGACGAGTGGGGAGTCGACGTCGCGATCGTCGGGTCGCAGAAGTGCCTCGCCGCCCCTGCCGGCCTCGCCGCCGTCGCCGTCTCTGACCGGGCATGGGACCGGATCGTCGAAGACCGGCCTTTCTACCTCGACCTCGCCTCGTACCGCAAGAGCGCCCAGAAAGAGCCGATGCAGACCCCGTACACCCCGGCCGTCCCGCTCTTCCTCGGGCTCCACGAGTCCCTGATGATGATCAAGGAAGAAGGAATGGCTGCGAGAGTTGCCAGACACCGCAAGATGTCGGCCTCGGTCCGCGCCGCCGTCGCCGCCTGGGGACTCGAGATGTTCCC
>JAQVHG010000296.1 GCA_028696365.1 Methanofollis sp. | reverse complement strand
CCTCTCCCAAGAGGCAGGTCTGGAGGGTGAGGGCTTGCGTACCTTCGATCTCTCAGCCAACGTCCGCCAGAAGATCGAGGAGTTCCGTGCGCGTTTCGTCGACCTGGACGAGCAGGCAAGGTCCATGAGAAGCGAAAACGAACGGCTTGAAGATGAGATCAGAGAGGCACGGGAGGAGATTTAGAAGGATCGAGCAGCACTCTCATCCATCCCCTCTACCAGCACCACTGACGAGATCCGCAGGAAGCGCTCGGCCCTCGACGAGTTGAGTGTCAAGATTCCGGCATGGTCAAAGGCGAAGGACGACCTCGACCATCTCATCGAGAAGGCGGCCGAGATCGGGACCAGGCTGAAGCATGAAAGGCTTTCCCAGGATGTCTCTCTTCCCCGCTGGCCGGCTTTCATCTTCGTCGCAGCAGGGGCGGTGGTCCTTGCCGGCGGGGCGGCGATGGGCTCCTTCGTTGTCGGCGGCGGTCTCTTCCTCCTGATGATCGTGTGTGCCGGACTCTATCTCAAGGGTATCGGGAAAGAGACGCCGGCAGGGATCTCGGTGGGCGAGGATGTCCTGGACATGGCGAGCGTGCGGCAGAAAAAGGAGCACACTCTTGCCGAGCAGGAGGACGCGCTCCGAAAGAAGGCGCATGCATGTGGTTTCTCCACCATCCCTGACCTTACGGCGATCAATACCCGACGCTCTGGGTTGCAGCAGGAGATGCAGCACCTCCTGGAGCGGGATGGGCTGGAAAAAACTCTAAAGGCCTCCTTGAAGGTGTGCGCCGAGCGTACCGCAGACCTTGAGAAGGTGCAGGTCGCCGCGACTCTGGCTAACGAGGAGAGAGAGGAGATCACCGCTCGATGGCAGGCATGGGTGCGTTCTGTCTCTCTCGACGAGACGCTCACGCCGGCGGTCGTCCTTGAGACCGTCCCCACGGTCCAACAGGCACAGGACCGGATGAGGGCGCGTGAAGCGGCAGAGAAACGCGGTGTCGGGTTGAAGGAGGCGATCGCCGCATATGAGGAGGCGGTGGCCAGGACTGTCCACGCACTCTGTATCGAGCCCGACACCCCGGTCAAGGTGCAGGTGCAACATGCGGTGGCGGCCCTCGACGATCATCTCGAGCGCAAGACCCAGCATGAACTCCTGGAGCAGGAGTGCGCCGGGAAACGGGACGACGAGAAAGTTCTCATCAAACGACTGGAGGATGTGAACAGATCTCGGGACGAACTTTTTTCCCGGGCTTCTGTAGAGGAGGAGGAGACGTTTCAGGAACATGCACGGATCTGGGAGAAGAGAAAGAAACTCCTTGACGAGAAGGGCGCTGCAGAACTCCAGTTGAAGAAGGCAGCAGGAGGGGTCAGAGACTTCCCGGCCTATCTTGAGCGACTGGAGAGCACTGAGCGTCTCGACCTCCAGGAGGCGGTGCGGGCATGTGAGCAGGACCTGGAGGAGATCACCCCTGCCGTGGAAGAGTACCTGCAGGCGGTCGGCCGTCTCAAGAATGAGATCGGAGAGATCGAAGAGGACACCAGGGCGGCCACCTACGAGACCGAACTGCGAAGACTCGACGACGACCTCACCGAGGCCTCCCGTGCCTGGGCAGTCAGGGTGATCGCAGGCCATCTCCTCCATCAGGCGATCGAGAAGTACGAGAAGGAGCGTCAGCCTGCAGTCATCCAGGAGGCGACGCGGTACTTCAGCGGGATCACCGACGGGCGTTACCAGAAGATCATCCGCCCGATCGATGCCGAGACGCTCACCGTCGAGGAAGGAGACGGAACTCGCAAGGACCTCGCGGACCTGAGTCTTGGGACGGCCCAACAACTCTATCTTGCGCTGCGGTTCGGGTATATCACCGAGTTTGGGAAGCACGACGCCGCACTCCCTGCGGTCTTCGACGACGTCCTGGTGAACTTCGATCCGGCCAGGAAGAAGAGGGGTTGTCAGGCGATCGCCGACCTCGCCGAGAAGACGCAGGTCCTCTACTTCACCTGCCACCCTGAGACCGTCGACCTCCTTACCGAGGCACAGCCTGATGCACAGGTGATCAGACTGGAAGGGGTGGAGGCGAAGTGAAATTATCACAGCAGGATACGACCTGATCTCAAGCAGGATTCACGAGTGCAAAGAGGGGAGATCACTCAAGAGTTGTCCACCAATGGCTCTGTAGAACTGGGCATGATCCCCTGGCTCAGGGATACGGGAAGGAAATGATCATCGATCTTCTGGTCGTGCACTGATCTGTGTCCATCTGTGTCCCTTCTTCTGAGCAATGACACCACAGGAAAACACTGTTTCATTGCCGCCCCCGGCCCTCTCCTCATCAGGGGGTCTGGGGGGTGCAACCCCCCCCGGCACGATTCATGAGGGAAAGTGAGAGAATCACACTTGCACCTATAAACCCTCTTGATGGAACTCTCTGACAGGGGGATTACCATCGAAGTCTTTCAATCATCTCAGTTCGCTCGCGCTCACACCCTGCCACACGATCGGATCGAGGACGGCAGCACACTCTTCATGCTCATTGATTGTGTCTTCCCAGCTCTATCTTCCTCCCGGCGAGAGCGGGGAGGAAGGCACATCGATCAAACGAGCCTCCCGTCACAGAATCTTCACCGTCGTCTCGCGCCTGGGAGCCTTGCCTCAAAGACCCCCACAGACAGAAGGATGGAGAGGCAGGCTGCTTAGCTTCTGTCAGCTTCCCTCTCTAGAGGAGAGCGATCAAGGTTTTCTACATGGCTATATTTCTTGCAGTTCCTTTCAGTCGCTCTCCACAAATCACAAAAAAAATCCTTATTTTAGAAGGCGGCACCCCCTCAAAACACACCGCCCCTCTTAAAGATCCTCGTGTTTACCTTCTGACAGAGTGTTTGGGGATGACTCATCACTGAATCACAGTGATATGGGCAGTGTTCAGAGCCAGAATATGGTGCCTTAATCTTTGTGGTACAATCCTCTAATTGTCCCCCGATTGAGAGGGGGGGGGACCAGAAGGCGTATATATCCAATTGTATATATTAGGGGTTGAGGATGCCTTATCAGGTATCCCACAGGGGCCGAACACCTCAAACCAAAAGT
>JAQVHG010000295.1 GCA_028696365.1 Methanofollis sp. | reverse complement strand
AGCCTTGAGAGCGCGAGAGACCATTGTGAGGCCTGGAGCGAGTTCTCGGTCCCTGAATCCTGGCTCAAAGATGAGGGGATCGGGCCTCTGGACATCGTGATGATCCACTATCATGACGATGCCTGGCAGGTTCTGGAGACAGGATATCTTGGTACCACGGACACAATGGCCACATACCGCGCCCGGTGCACCGGGTTCTCATACTTCGCGATCACGGTCCTGCCTGGCGAGGCGACACTCGTGGAGACGCCCGCTCCCACCCTGACGATGGGAGTGAATGAGAGCATACACGCCACGCCGTCAGGCGCACCCACCGCCACCCTGGCACAGGCTCCCGCAAAGACAGAGACCACCACACCGCCGAAAGAGGTCCCGCCACAGACAACCCCACAAGAATCTCCGATCTGGGCGACCGTCCCCTTCTGCGCTCTTGCTGTCGCCGTTTTCGGCGCCCTGCGGCGGCCCTAACTCTCCTCTTTTTCCCACCAGATGTGTGCGGCATGCGAGCGCCCCCGCATCACCAGTCGGTCTCCCTCCCTCATAAGCCACCTTCCCAGGGCCTCGCGCAGCACTTCTTCCTGTCTTGCATCTGCTACCCCGAACTTAGGGGCATAGTGGAGGAAGGCCTCGTCGAGATCTCTGAACCACTCCTCCTGCACGAGAGGCATCTGCACCAGGTTCGGGTGTTTCCCTCTCTGCCAGAGGAGGTTGAAGACCACGTCGGCCTTCGGGACCGGATGGTACGGTGCGGCATGAAGGGAAGGCCAGACCTCCAGGTACTGGCGTTCCCATCCAGGCACATCGGCGAACCAGAGGAGGTGTACCGAACCAGAAGAGACGGCATCCATCTTCTCCAGGGCCCCGGCAAGGTCTTCCATCCCGAGTGAGAACGAGGCGATGACGAGGTCATAGGGTCCGTCGAGGTCTCGGGTGGGCACCACGTCTTCCCAGCGTTTCTGCACTACTCTGAGGTTGCTGCAGTCCTCGGTATCGATCTTATCCTTGATGGCCGAGACCATGCCCGCAGCAGGTTCTACGGCGGTGACCGACCTCACCTCCCTGGCAAGCGGGAGCGCCAGGGTGCCGGGCCCGGCGCCGATATCGAGGACTGAGATCCCTGGAGTCAGGGGCAGGAGTGCAAGAGTCGCCTTCACTCGGGCTGTCGGTGCCTTGTATCTCTTTGCCACCTTTTTGTCCTTCCAGAGATCTGCGCCGCCCTTGAAGCCAGGGGTTGACCTGTTCTCCCTGACCATCTCCGCCCAGAGTTGGTTCCAGTCCAGAATTCCCATTCCCATGGATAAGAGTAGGTAAAGAGAGGTGAAAAAATGGTTCAGGCTATCTTGTGATCCACAAAGAGGGACAAGACTCATATGGAGGATTAGACAATCACTCTCAGGTGACGCTGTCCATGGATAAGACTGGTGTTGCAATGATTGTCATTGGGCTGGTCCTGATCGCCGTTGGCATCTACGGGATCACGCTCCTCACCCCTGAAGTGGTGACCTTCCTGATCGGGCTCATCGAACTTGCGATCGTACTCGTCGGCCTCGGGCTCCTGGTGGTTGGCGTAATCATGGCAAAAGAGTGATATTTCCCTGGAGCGGAGATGAAATCTCCTCGATTTTTCCCGGAAACATCTCAGATACTCAAAGTGATCGCAGAAAAATTGGCTTTTGGGCTCTGTAGAATCCCTCGTGAATCGTGGAGAGAATGTGTGTCCCTGCCTTCTCACATCTTCATGCCGGGGGCTCTGCCCCCGGACCCCCGGGATGAAGATTGAGTCGAGAAGGCACAATCAATGACCATGAAGAGAGTGCTGCCATCCCCCACCTTCCTACCCCTTTTGCCGGGGTCGAGGGGGAAGACGACGAATGCATGGGTGTGCGATAAAAAAACTGGGATCTCTTCATTGTCATCCATCGCCCTCAATCGGTGAGGATGAGGACCGGAGAGTTTTGGGATGACCTCACAGAAAAGTATTCAGAGTTCAAACTGCTCCATGTCCCTCGCCAGGTGCGGTGTGTCCCAGGCGAGGAGATGACTCGCATGGGTGCACCTGAACTCAACCGGTGCCAACTCTTCTGCAAGTTTCAGGGCATCCACATAGTTCATATGCTTCGTGATGGTGAAGCCCGCCGGAGCGATGGCGTCCAGGACCAGGAGGTCGGCACCAGAGAGACATCCTTTGCTGGCCTGAGAGATTTGGTCATTGGTGTCGGCGGTGAGGGCAAGGACTGCACCTTCGTGTTCGACCCGCACCCCGAAGGTCGGCATCGGAGGGTGGTTGACAGGGAAGAGTGTAATCTCTGCGCCGAAGAGGTTGAATGAATGATACGGCTCGACGGTATGTCTCTCTAGCGGGAGGAAAGAGAAGACTGAACCTGCATATTCAATTGTCGGAGCGGCGGCATAGACCGGCGGAACTTTTTGGACGCGGTAAAACTCGCCATATCCCATGAAGTGATCGTAATGACCATGGGTCCAGATGACTGCATCGATACGAGGAGAACCTGCAGCCAGGAGTTGGGCACGCAGGTCTGGGCCGGTGTCGACGAGGATATGTTTCTCCCCGATCTCGATGAGCGTTGCGGAGCGGAGCCGCTGCCGGCCATTCGCACGGGCAAAGGTGCAGACCGGACAGGAACACCCGATCTTTGGGGTACCTATGGCATCGCCTGTCCCAAGCAGCGTAACTCTCATCTGACTATCCCCACGAACACTCACGGATGACGTTACGATTCGCCACCTGGGTAAGTGCGCTCTCGATATCTTCCTGAGTCACAGTGTGACGACCATCCATGAGGGCCGAGAGCACTCCCTCCTTGACGGTCATCTTTAGGTCTGCGCCTGAGAACCCTTCGGTCCTGGAGGCGACATCGTTGAGGTCACACTCGCATGTCAGGGTCCGCGTGATCGTCTTGAGGATCGCCGCCCGCATCGCCTCGTTCGGGAGGTCGAACTCCACAACCTCGTCGAACCGCCGCCATTCGGCCTGGTCGAGGAGCTGTGGGTGGTTGGTGGCCCCGATGAGAAGAACCCCGTTCCTGACCAGACTGATCTTGTCGATGTTCTTGAG
>JAQVHG010000294.1 GCA_028696365.1 Methanofollis sp. | reverse complement strand
GCCGATCACCTCAAGCACCTCCCCTTTCTCGATCTCAGCCACCGCACCCGCCTTCTCGTCCCAGAGCACGACCTCGACCTTGCCGGTGGCGTCGCCGAGGAGGAGGGTGGCACGCACGCCCAGGTCGCCATCGGCCCTGGTAAACTCCTCAGGCTCGCCGACCACGAGCACCTTGCCAAAGAAGGAGAAGAGAGAGGGGCCCGGACAGACCTCTGCGATAGTGAGGTGCTGCCTCCCGCAGTCACCGACGACCAGGAGGGCCGCAGCGTTCTCGTCGAGGAGCCCCCCGGCGTCTTTCATCCGCGCCCGGACCCGCTGTTCAAATTCTTCACGGCTGATGAGGTCGTCGACAAGGGCGTAGTGAAACTGCACTCGCGACGCTCCTCAGTCCTGCCAGGCAGGCTCCTGCATCGCGGCGGTGACGTCGTCGAGGTCCTCGGCGCGGCGCATCAGAGCGTGTTTCCCGCCGCGCACCGCCACCTCGGCACAGCGCGGCCGGCTGTTGTACTGCGAGGACATCGCAAACCCATAGGCCCCGGCATCGAGGACGGCGACGAGGTCTCCAGCCTTGGGTGCAGGGAGGTCGCGGTCCTGAGCCAGGAGGTCGCCGGTCTCGCAGATCGGGCCGGCGACCGTATAAGTGCCGTCGGCTGGCTGGTCGGCCTTGTTCGCGACGACGACCTCGTGGTATGAGTCGTACATCGCCGGCCTGACCAGGAGGTTGAAGCCGGCGTCGACGTTCACGAAGGTGCGGTGCGCACGCTTCACCGAGTTGACTCTGGCAAGGAGGACCGAGGAGTCGCCGACAAGCCAGCGACCAGGCTCCACCCAGAGGGCCGGGTCGATCCCGGCGTCCCTGATCCCCTGCAGGAAGACCGGCATCACGGCGGCGGCATACTCCTCAGGGGTCGGGGCGGCGTCGGTGTCGTGGCGGTACGGGATCCCGAGCCCTCCGCCGATGTCCAGGAACCTGATGTTGGCACCAAGATCGGTGACCTCCTTTGCGACCTCGACCATCACGCCAGCTGCCCGTGCGAAGGGCTCGACCTCTAGGATCTGGGAGCCGATGTGACAGTGGATCCCGGCCGGGTCGATATGCTCGCAGGCCAGCGCCTCGGCATAGGCCCCAACGATCTCCTCTGCCGGGATCCCGAACTTGCTCGTCTTCAGCCCGGTGGCGATCTTCGGGTGGGTCGGTACCTCGAGGGCAGGGTTGACCCTGAAGGCGATCTCGACGCTCTTCCCGGCCTCCGCGGCCGCCGCTTCGAGTTGATGGAGTTCGTCGACCGAGTCGACCGAGACCCGCACGCCCGTCTCGACGGCAAGAGCAAGGTCTGCCGGGCTCTTGGAACTCCCATTGAAGAGGAGGCGGTCCGGCTGCATCCCGGCCTGCATGGCGAGTTTGAGTTCGCCTGACGAGAAGACATCGGCGCCCGCACCCTGCCCGGCGAGCGCCCGCATGACCGCAAGGTTGCCGTTCGCCTTGGCCGCAAAGAGCACCTGGACCGCGGGGTAATGGGCGGTGAGCGCCGAGGTGAACCGCTTGAAGTTCCCAACGATGCGGTCGAAGTCGGTGACGTACAGCGGCGTGCCGTAGGTCCCGGAAAGGTCGACAAGGTCGAGGCCGCCGAGATGGAGGTGACCGCCCTCGACGGTGAGGTGGGACGGGAGGTTCACAGGCTCACTCTCCCGATCCGCTCGACTGCCTCCTCGATCCGTTCCACTGACCTGGTAATGGCAAAGCGCACGTAGCCTTCGCCGCTCTCGCCAAACCCGACACCAGGGGTGACGACGATCCCGGCCTCGTCCAGGAACTTTGCCGCCGCCTTCATGCAGTCGTCGACCGGCATCCAGACATAGAAGGTCGCCTTCGGGGCCTGGACATCGAACCCGTCCTCGCGCAGTCCTTTCACCAGGGCGTCACGCCGTTCCTGGTATGTGGCGCAGGCGTCGGCGACGCACTGCTGCGAACCAGTGAGTGCGGCGATCCCGGCGTGCTGCACAGCGTCAAAGACCCCTGAGTCGACATTAGACTTGACCCGCGCCAGGCCTGAGAGCACCTCTGGGCTGCCGACGGCCATCCCTATCCGCCATCCGGTCATGTTGTAGGTCTTGGAGAGAGAGTGCATCTCGACCCCGACTTCCTCTGCCCCGTCCGCTTCCAGGAAGGAAGGAGCCTTGTAACCGTCAAAGGTGATCTCAGAGTAGGCGTTATCGTGGACGACGACGATGTCGTGCTCACGAGCGAACTCCACGACCTCGTTGAAGAATGACATGGGTGCAGTCGCGGCCGTTGGGTTGTTCGGGTAGTTGAAGAAGAGGATTTTTGCCCGTTTCAGCACGTCTGCCGGGATGTCGTCGAGGACCGGGAGGAACTTGTTCTCCGCACGCAGAGGCAGGAGGTGGGTCTTCCCCTCGGCAAAGAGTGTCGAGGTCTTGTAGACCGGGTAGCCCGGGTCAGTGGCCAGGACATAGTCGCCTGGGTTGACGAACGCCTCAGGGATGTGGGCGATCCCGTCTTTTGATCCCATCAGGGCGACGACTTCGTTGCTTGGGTCCAGAGAGACCGAGAAGCGGTTCTTATACCATGTCGCAACCGCCTCTTTGAAAGGAAGCATCCCGTCGTAGGCGGGATAGTGGTGGTTCTCAGGGTCCTGGACCGCCTTGACCATCGCCTCAACGATATGGGCAGGGGTCGGCAGGTCGGGATCGCCGACGCCCAGGTCGATGACGTCGACGCCTTCGCTCTTTTTCTGGGCTTTTAACGCGTCAATTCTGGCAAAGAGATATGGTGGCAGGTTATCCAGTCTCTGTGAGTACATCGTCCTAGTTATCGCGTGGCAAGGATAATTAAGTTCGTACCCATTCCCCGGCGTGGAGGAGAGGGTAGTCAGAGAGGGAAGGAAACGGGCCCTGTAAAGATGGGCATGAGAGGAAAATATGTCGCAGGTTTCAGAATGGTGCTCCAGGCAGGGCTCTTTAGAGAGCCTCACACCATCTTGGTGAAGTCATCCTAAAACTCTCCAGCCCTCCCCCTTCTCAGAAGAGAGCACTGAATGTGGTGGAGAAATCTTCTCT
>JAQVHG010000293.1 GCA_028696365.1 Methanofollis sp. | reverse complement strand
GGTGTGCTCTCGCACTTCGACCCCGGCAAGTTCTTTGCGGGCCAGACGCCGCAGTCTCGGGTCGAGATCGCCGAGAAGGTACCGGCGTGCGAGGAGCGTGACCTGGCTCCCGAGCCTGCTGAAGATATATGCGAACTCCGCCGCCGAGACCCCGCCGCCGGCGATGACCAGGTGTGCAGGGAGGCCGGTCATCGTGCGGAGGGTGCGGGCGGTATAGACCCCCGACAGGTCGGTGCCAGGGAGTGGCGGGACCGCCGGTGCCGACCCGGTCGCGATGACGATCGCCTCGGCCTCGACCTCCTCATCGTCGATGAAGACCCGTCGTCCCTTGACCCTTGCCGTCGCCCCGTACCTGATCTCGACCCCTGCGGCCCGCGTCTCCCTGTCCAGAACCCCCCTGATCGTCCCCTGGACCGCTCCCATCTCGCGCAGGAGCGCGGGGAACGCCAGGTGCGGGATGCCGTCGAGCACCCCGGATGCCGCAAACTCTCCGGCCCGCTCCATCATCCGTGCGGCATCATTGAGGGCGCAGACCTGCATGCACCCCGAGTTGAGACACTGCCCCCCGATGGCATCCCGCTCGATCAGTATCACCTCACGCCCGGCCTGGCCGAGCCTGCCGGCTGCAAACCGCCCGGCCGGACCCCCTCCGATGACGACGATCATGGCCTTAGAAGATCTCCACGCCCTCGTCTGAGGGCACGCCCATCACCTCGCCGGTGAAGGCGTTCACCTCGACGACCCGGTTTCTCGCCTCGATCTGCCAGAACGGGACATAGACAAGGGCCACTTCGGCGTTGATGTTCTCTTTTTTCGGTTTGAGCGTCTCTTCCTGGTAGAAAACCGTGTCGCCCTCCTCCTTTTTGAACCTGACTCGCTGCGTGAGGTTCTTGATCATCCTGGAGACCACACTTTCTTCGACCTCTTCACGAGGGATCTTTGCGGTGAGCACCTCGCAGTCGTCTGGCATCATCGTGTCCACCGCGTCCTGGAGACTCATCTCTATCTCTGTCCCGTTGATTGCGTTGACCCCGCGGTGTTGCTCGCCCTCAAAGGAAACCTTCCTGTTCATCACCGACTGAGATCCCGTGCTCGTGCAGTGGCAGCACCAGTACGGCACGAAGCGGCAGCGGACCTTTCCACGCGTCGTGCCTGAGAGGATAGCTGCGTCACGCTCACTGATTTTGACTGGGAGGTGTCGGATAGCACTCCGTGCCTGTTCCTCCTGCCTAATCGCTGGTCTGCTTTCATCGAAGACCAACCTTCTTCCGAAGATCCGAGCAAGGGCAGCCTCTCCAGCGTACCTGGCGATCTCCGCCTCGCCCCACCGGACGCAGTCACTCGCGGTCCCCCCCACACCGGTGAAAGTGACCAAGATCTTCTTGCACACCTCGGTCTGCCCCCCGATCCTGAGTCTGAAGGTCAGGTGGCAGAATGTCTCGATCTCCTCAGGATCGTCCGAGATCAAGACCACATAACTGTCATCATCGCCTATCGCCGAGAGGTTGAAGTGTTCATCGGCCGCTTCGACCTCGTATCCTGCAGTCTGCAGGATTATTGTTACAATTTTCTGGGTCTTCTCCCGAAGATCGCCTTGCATCTGTTCTAATGTGACACTGTCTATAGAACAATTTTTCCATCTGTGTTGACGGCGGGTCGGGCTGACCGATGGTCTCAGAAGATTCTGGCCCTGAACCCCAGGTCCAGATGCCCTTATCTTGGTATTGTAGAATCAGGCATGGATCGAGAGAGGACGTGGGGCACCCTCGCCGACTAGATCGTCCTGTCGCCCGTCCACACGCTCAGAGGGCTCTGCCCCTCGACTACAGGGGTGAAGATTTTGGGTCTTGAGGATGCAATCAAAAACATGAAGGGGGAGTTGCCGCCCCCAGTCCTATTGTGTGGCAAGGAGATCAAGGGGCAACTCGCAGAGAATTTCTCCGAGGACTCGGCTAGATTCCCAGGGCGGATCTCAAAAGGAAACTCTCTGGATCCGGAGACCTGCAATGGAACCAATCTTTTTTGTATTCCCATCACTGAGATCATGGTGTGAATACTCCGCTCAAATTCATCCACCATCTTATCGAAGAAGAGGCCATGCAGGTGACCTTCGATCCTGCCGACGAAGAAGGGCTTGTCATCTACAACCTCTCCTTGGTCCGTGAGGACGACCTCGAACCTGTCCTTGCGATCATGAAACGGGCTTCCAGGGCCGGTCTGGCGCCAAGTGACCTGGCAAAACTCCTCCCTGCAGACGAAGGGGGCGACTTATACGCAGTTCCAGAGGGAAAAGTTGGGATCTGTACCGTCTGCTCCATCACCTTTGACGGCGTGATGATCAGGCAAGGCGTCCCCCTCCACCCGGTCGGCGGCGGGGTGGTCGAGGTCGAGGAGGGTGTGCCCAGGCGGTTCACCGACATGCTCCTCTACGATGCCACGACCATCGACCCCCTCCAGGTTCTGGTCTCTCAGGAGATCACCGACGTCTGGGGGGTGATACAGGAGGGACGGGGCAGCGTCCTTGCCAACCTCAGGGAGTGTCATATGGAGGCCGAACCGACGGTGGCGGGGATCCTCGAAGATCTGGAACGCAGCCGGATCGGGGGGGTGCTTGAGGTCGGCGCTCCGAACGCCCCTGTCCTCGGGTTTGGGTGCTCGCCGCAGTACTTTGGGATCACGATCCTTGGCGGGACTAATGTGATGGCCGCAATAAAAGAGGCAGGCTACCACGTTGAGATCAACTCGCTCAGTGGTCTCATCGACATCGGCGATCTCGAACCCTTCGAACGACTCTAATAGATTTTCTGCCTTCTCCTCTTTCTTCTAGGAATATTCACTTTTTTGGTCAGTATAGTGAGGCATGAGCCTGGAGTAGGCCTCATGCACAGTGCATGAGAACAGTTTCCTGTGGGTATTCATGGTGTGGAAGGGGTGGCGATAGAACACCTCTTCGCATCTCATGGTCGTCTCTTCCGTCTTCTTGGCTTATCTTGCTCCCTGAGGTCCGGGGAAGGCAGGTGAAGCACGCTCGCATCGAGAATTGGCGAGGGTTTCTCCAGAACTGAACTCTCGACCGGCCTCGA
>JAQVHG010000292.1 GCA_028696365.1 Methanofollis sp. | reverse complement strand
TGGCGAGGGCGAGGAGAGGGACGCCCGCGCCGCGACCGAGCAGTATGCCCTGACGCCTGACGTCGTTTCTGAATATGTGCAGATGGTGAGGGACGCCCTTACAAGTGTGCACGAGGACGAGGACGGAGCCGGGGCGGCGCCGCTCGACGCCCGCGCCCTCATCGTCGCTCTCCTGGAAGAGGCACCTGGGCGGCGCGCCGCCGAGGCCGACCTGGTCGCGGCGGCGATGGAACGCGGGATCGGACAGGCCGAGGCCGAGACGGCGATCGAAAGACTGATGGCGGAAGGCGAGTGTTATATGCCTTCGACCGGGCAGGTCAGGTTGATCTGATGCGCCCGCACTTTCTCCCAGACCTCCCGGCCCTCCTCGTCGAGGGGTCCAGGCGGGTGCTCGTCGTCGCCGACCTTCATTTCGGGATCGAGTCAGGACTTGCGAGGGCGGGCGTGCATGTGCAGAGCAGGAGCAGGGCGCGGGCGGCGCGACTCATCGCCGCCATCGAGGAGACGGCGCCAGACCTCGTCCTCCTCCTCGGCGACGTGAAGCATTCGGTCCCGCTGACAAGCAGGCAGGAGTTCGCCGAACTCCCGCAGGTCTTTGCAGAGGTGCGGGCGCGTGCCGTGCTCCGGGTCGTCCCAGGCAACCATGACGGCGGGATCGCAAGGTTCCTGGAGGAGGACGAATTCCTCCCGGCAAACGGCGTGGTCATCGATGGGGTCGGCTACCTCCACGGCCACACCCACCCGGCGCCCGCCCTCTGCGGCGGTCTGGTCGTGGCCGGGCACCTCCACCCGGCGGTGACACTCTGCGACGAGGTGGGGTGTTCGCTGCGGGCCGAGCCGGCCTATGTGTATACGCCGCTCACCGGAGAGTACGAGGGGACGCGCCTCCTCGCAATCCCTGCCGCCTGCGAATTTTCCGGGGGCGTGGACGTCCTCGAACTCCCTGAGAGCGGGCTCGGGCCGCTGGCACGGTGTATCGATGAAGAACATGCCGAGGTATGGCTACGTGACGGGACATATATCGGGACCTTCGGAGAGATCAGAGAACAGCGACGTGCTTAAACTCCTCAGGCCGGAGGTGAGGGCGCTCATCGAGGATCGAGGGTTTGAAGACCTCTCGGATGCGCAGATGGGAGCCATCCCGCCGCTCCTTGCCGGCGATCACCTGGTGCTCATCGCCCCGACCGGAACCGGCAAGACCGAGAGCGCGATGTACCCGGTCTTCAACACCCTCCTCTCCTCCCCTGGCCCCGGGTTCAGGGCACTTTACATCACCCCTCTGCGCGCCCTCAACCGCGACATCCTCGGGCGCCTCACCTGGTGGTGCGAGCGGCTCGGGCTCACGGTCGGGGTGCGCCACGGCGACACCCCGCAGAGTGAGAGAAGAAAACAATCCCTCCACCCGCCAGACCTCCTCATCACCACTCCCGAGACGGTGCAGGCCCTCTTCATGGGCAAGAGGCTCAGGAAACATCTTGAACATATCACCCACGTCGTCGTAGACGAGATCCACGAACTTGCCGGGAACAAGCGGGGCGCCCAACTCGCCGTGGCACTGGAACGTCTCCAGGAGTACGCCGGCGAGTTCCAGCGGATCGGGCTCTCGGCCACCGTCGGGAACCCGGACGAGATCGGGCGCTTCCTCTGCGGGGCGCGGCCCTTCACCCTGGTGGAGGTGCCGGTCGCCGCACACCTCGACCTCGGGGTGCGGTGCTGCGCCGGCGAGTTTGCCGAGCAGGCAAAGTGCGTCGAGGAGATGATCGACGCCGAACCCTCGTCCCTGGTCTTTGTGAACACCAGGGTGACCGCCGAAGCGCTGGGCCACGCCCTCCACGAGCGCGGGGATGTCGAGGTCCACCACGGTTCGCTCTCCAGAGAGGTGCGGGTCGATGCCGAAGACCGGTTCAGGGCCGGGGGGGTGCGGGCGCTCATCTGCACCTCCTCGATGGAACTCGGGATCGATATCGGGCACATCGCCCATGTGCTCCAGTTCGGGAGCCCGAGAGAGGTGGCACGCCTGGTCCAGCGGGTCGGCCGCGCCGGGCACCACCTCCATGCAGTCTCGCGCGGCACCGTCCTTGCCACCGAGTTCGACGACCTCCTTGAGTCCCTGGTGATCATCCGCCGGGCGCGGGCCGGCGAGGTGGAGACGGTCGAGCCCTACGTCAATGCCGCGGACGTGCTTGCCAATGCCGTCGACGCGATGGCGGTGGAGTACGGTGAGGTGCCTGTAGAAAAGATCCGCGAGGTCGTCGAACGCTCGGGATGTTTCGAGGACGCCGCCCCGCTCCTGGAGCGGGTCTGCCGCCAGATGGTCGGCCACCGCCTGATCAGACTCGAAGGCGAGGGGCCGGCGACGCGGGTGGTCACGACTGGCCGCGCCCGGCGCTACCTCTACTCCAACCTCTCGATGATCCATGACGAGCGCAAGGTCCCGGTCTTCGACATCGTCGCGAGGCGGACGGTCGGGACGCTGGACGAGTCGTTCGTGGTCAGTTCCCTCTACCCTGGTGCGGTCTTTATCACGCGCGGCGAACTCTGGCGGGTGCTCGAGTTCGAGGAGGGGACGCTCACTGTCGAACCGGCACGGGAGGCGAGAGGCGAACTCCCGTCATGGGAGGGCGAGCAGATCCCGGTCCCGTACGAGGTGGCGCAGGAGGTCGGGGCGCTGCGGCGGAGGCGTGACCTTGCGGCCTACACCCCTGACGCCGAGGCGGTCGCCTTCGCCGACCGGATGTTCGCACGGATGGATGAGAGCGGGACGCCGGTCCCGACCGACCGCCTCATCACCATCGAGGACTCTGACGAAGGTGTGGTCTGCAACATCTGCGCCGGGCACCTGGCAAACGAGGCGATCGCACGGGTGCTCTCCATCCTCATCTCGGCACGGACCGGCACCTCGGTCGGGACCGAGACCGGGGCGTACAGAGCGGTGCTGAGGCTCCCGAAGAGTGTGAAGGCCGCCGACGTCCGTGATCTTCTCCTTGCCACCGACCCGACGCACCTCGGCGGGATCCTCCGTCTCGCTCTCCGTCACACGGCGCTCTTCAAATGGAAACTCGTCCAGGTGGCCAAGAAGTTCGGGGCCATCGACGCCG
>JAQVHG010000291.1 GCA_028696365.1 Methanofollis sp. | reverse complement strand
CACGGATCGAGCCGAGCGAGGGGAAGGTTCTGATCGATGTCCCTGACGAGAGCGTGAAGTTAGTCTGCGAGATGATGCGTGCGCTCGGTGCCACAGTCGAGGTGCTGGAGCATGCGGTCATGCACGATGAGGAAGAGTGCGTGGACTGCGGGGCATGCATCAGCGTCTGTCCACAGGAGGTCTTCTCCTTCGACGAGGAGTGGGCCCTCACCCTCGACCAGAGCCAGTGTGTCCTCTGTGGTCGGTGTGTGCAGGCCTGCCCGCATGGGGCGCTGACAGTGGAGAAGTAATTCTTCTCTTCTCGGCCCTGTAGATATCCTCTCAGGGGTTCTCTCTGGCGGGGAGGCGTGCCGCCCCCGGCCGAAGAGATAGGAAGGTGGGTGACACGCATCCTCACCACACAAATGGTGAGGGTTTTCTACAGAGCCGAAATAATCACATTCTGGCTCTGTAGAATTCCTCTGGGCAGTAACTTTGGCTGGGGGCTGACCGTTCAAAGATTTCAAATCTTCTTGGACTCCTTCCGATCATCCCCCAAACCCCCCGCGCACGCGACAGGTGGAGGACACAAACCCTCTTGTTATGGTCTTCCATTGTGCCTTCCCACCTCTATCTTCATCCTGGGATCCAGTGGATGCGAGCGATAGCGAACTTGAGAAGACAAGAGTCTTCGATGAGCCCCCGGCATCATCGGTGAAGGATGGCGAGTGAGTCACGCTCATACCAGAAATAAGGAGGGGTATCTTCAAAGCCACAATATGCACAATGCAGTGAACTACAGATTTTTTTTTATATCGCACTCATCTCTGTCACCTCTTCTCTTCCTGCAACCACGCCCATGCTGAATCCCGCGCCTTCTCAGGGAAGTAACGTCCTTCATGGGCATAGAGTGGCACGGCAAGTCTTGCAATCCATTTTTCCCATTCAGCATCGCCGACGATCGCAAGACGTTCGACGGACCGACCGTACTTGATCCCAAACTCGAAGTCCTCCCAGAGAGCTGCAAGTTCGACACCCTGGAACTCCTCCATATCACAGAGCATCCTTATCGCCCCGTTCTCCCTGATGATCTCACCGGCATCTGCGAGGATACGGTCATAATCGGCATGGGTCAGTTTCCCACTCACACGGTATCCTACAACCTTTCCCTTGCTCCTGTCCAGTTTCTCTATCATTATTGCCCTCTCACATTTTCGCACCCGGTGGAGAGTACCTGGTATAAAATTATCCCACTCCTCAACTGAGCAGAGTCGAATAGAGGAAAAACAATCAGCCAAGAAAATATCAGAATGGCTCATTAGAGATTGTCAAAATAGGAAGATAGGAACGAGTTGAGAAGAGAAGAAAGACCATAGGAGCAGATATCTCAAAAAGAAGTGAGCCCGATCACTCCTCTCTCTCCCCGCAGAGTTCCGAAGGTAGAGGTTCGGCCTCCCCCTCCCGGTGCATCCCCTTCCCGGTCCGCCGCCTGATGAGATATTTGTAGAACTCATGAGAGACGAAGAGAAGGATCGGGAAGGGTACCAGCAGCAGGAGGTAGACAGGCGGGACGCTCGCGGTGTTGAAGATCGCCTGCACCGGGGGTGCGGTGAGGAGGAGGAGGATCCAGATCGCCTCCAGGACCACGGCGACGATGAGGAGTTTGTTGGTGAAGAGGCCGCGTTCAAAGGCCGAGAACTCCCAGGACCGGAGAGTCCAGACATTGGCGAGCTGGCAGGTCACCGCCCCGAGGAGGGTCATGGTCATCGCCTGGCGGTGGAGTTCGGTGCCGGCGATGGAGAGGTCGCCGTAGTGCCAGCCCATCAGGTACAGGAACCCGAGGAAGGCGGTCATGGCGGCGGTCGCCTCGATGATCCCGAGGAAAAAGTAGCCCCGCTTGAAGACCTCGCGGTCGAGGATCCGTTCGGTCTTTCCTACCGGTGGGATGTCCATGATATCTTTCTCGTGCCGCTCAGACCCGAGAGCGAGGCCTGGCAGCATGTCAGAGCCGAGGTCGATGGAGAGGATCTGGATCACGCTGAGCGGGAGCGGGATCCTGAGGAAGAACTGGAGGATGTACGGGACGATCTCGGGGACATTGGAGGAGAGGATGTAGGTGACGAACTTTTTGATATTGAAGTAGACAGTCCGCCCCTCTTCGACGGCGGCAACGATGGAGCAGAAGTTGTCGTCGATGAGGACCATATCGGCCGCCTCTTTCGCGACTTCGGTCCCCTTCAGCCCCATCGAGATCCCGATGTCGGCCTTCTTGAGAGCCGGGGCGTCGTTCACCCCGTCGCCGGTCATCGCCACCACCTCACCGTTCTTCTGGAGGGCGGTGGCGATCTGGAGTTTCTGGTCTGAACGCATCCTGGCAAAGAGGACGTCTTCGTCTTTGAGGATCTCTTCCAGGCGTTCCTCAGAGATCCCGGCCAGTTCGTCACCGGTGATTACCCGGTCCACCGAGAGCCCGACCAGATCGGCCACCGCTCCCGCGGTGATGGGGTTGTCGCCGGTGAGGACCATCACCCTGATCCCGGCCCGCCGACAGGTCGCGACCGCCCCCGGCACCTCAGCCCGCGGCGGGTCCATCAGCCCGATGAGTCCGAGGTAGACGAGGTCTTCTTCCTCCTCGCCTTCGCCGTAGGCGACCGCGAGGAGACGGTAGGCCTTCCTCTCCAGGGCTTCGGCATGAGCGGTGATCCGTGCCCGCTCTTCCTCGTCGAGGGGGACGACCCCCCCGGTGTGGTCCCTGAAACCCCGGCACTTCGGGAGGACCACCTCGGGAGCGCCCTTCGTGAAGATAAGACGGGCGCTGTCTCTGGCATGGACCGTGGACATCATCTTGCGCTCGCTGGTGAAGGGGATCTCGGCCACCTTTTCGTATCCCCCTGGAACGACGCAGGCCTTCCTCGCCGCAGCGACGAGGGCGAGTTCGGTCGGGTCGCCGTGAAGGTGGTCGCCCTCGATCGCCGCCCGGCAGTTGAGGAGCGCGGCCAGGAGAAAAAATTCCAGACGTTCGTCAGAGCCCTCGGTCCGCCCCTCGATGACCGCCTCGCCGTCGCCCAGGTATCCTTCGCCGGTGACCGAGACCTCTTCTCCGCTCGAAAGGACGATCACTCTCGCCGTCATCTCATTCCTGGTCAGGG
>JAQVHG010000290.1 GCA_028696365.1 Methanofollis sp. | reverse complement strand
GATGTATAGAGTTCTTAATTTTCAGTGCGAAAAACGGACACTCCGTTCTTCAATGCATAATTTCACAAAAAGAAGACAATGGGCCCGCTGAGATTCGAACTCAGGACCTCCGCCATGTCAAGGCGACGTCATAACCAGCTAGACCACGAGCCCTTTGATGCCTGATCTTTCAGACTCTCTATAGATTGCATCTCGTCTCATATAAACTTTGTTGGGAGACGGGCATTTGAGAGGAAAGAGTCAGAGGGGCGGGATGCCCCCGCGCCATTCCCCTCACTCAGAGTTTTGCAAACTTCGCCGAGAAGATCCCAACCTTCTCCCTGATCTCTTCCATGACCGACGCAGGGACATCGGAATCGACGTTCAGGACCATGATAGCCTCTTCGCCCGGCTTTACCCTGCCGACCTGCATGCCGGCGATGTTGATCTCAGCCTCACCAAGGATCGTGGAGGCCCGGCCGATCACGCCCGGCTTGTCGAGGTGGCGTGAGATGATCACTGAGCCCTCAGGGACCATGTCCATGGTGTAGCCACCGATGGAGACGATCCTGATCCGGTCCTTGGAGAAGACAGTGCCGCTCACCGTCTCTTCCATCTGGTCGGTCGTGACCTTGAGGGTGATGAGGTTCTTGAAACCTGAATCAGCCTTGGTGACCGTCTCAGCCACCTGGATCCCGCGCTCCTTGGTGACATACTCGGCATTGACAAAGTTCACCGGCTCGCGGAGGATCGGGTCGAGCAGACCCTTGAGGATGCTCCTGGTGATGAACCGGTTGGTGCGGCTCTCAGAGAGTTCGCCGCCATAGGTGATCTCGATCCCTTCGATCCTGCCGTCGACGAGCTGTCCGACGAGCTTGCCCATCTTCTCACCAAGGAAGGCGAAGGGCTGGACCTGTTCCTGCCGGTCGGGCGGGACCATCGGGACATTCACCGCATACTTTGCCGGTTCGCCGGCGAAGACCGCGAGGCACTGCTTTGCCACCGAGACCGCGACATTCTTCTGCGCCTCGACCGTGCTCGCCCCCAGGTGCGGGGTGACGATCACATTGTCGAGGGTGAGGAGCGGCGACTCGAAGGGCGGTTCGTTCTCGAAGACGTCCAGGGCGGCGCCGGCGATCTTGCCAGAGACCAGACCGTCGTACATCGCCTTCTCATCGATGATCCCACCACGGGCGCAGTTGATCATCCTGACCCCGTCCTTCATGGTGGCGATCCGCTCGGCATTGATCAGGTGCGTGGTCTCAGGCGTCAGCGGAGTGTGCACCGTGATGAAGTCGGCAACCTTGACCAGATCGTCGATCCCCATCAACTCAACCCCGATCTGGGCGGCGTGCTCCTTGGTGACGAAGGGATCGTACCCGACGGCCTTCATCTCCATTGCCTGCGCACGCTTTGCGATCTCCCGACCGATCCGGCCGAGCCCGACGATCCCGAGCGTCTTCTCGTTCAGTTCAACTCCCATGAACTTTGAACGCTTCCACTCCTTCTTCTTCAGGGACGCCGTCGCCTGCGGGATGTTCCGTGAAAGCGAGAACATCATGGCGATAGTATGCTCGGTCGCTGCAAGAGTGTTGCCTGACGGCGCGTTGGCCACCGGGATCCCTCTCCGGGTCGCGGCATCGAGATCGATATTGTCGACACCTGCCCCTGCTCTGCCGATGAACTTCAGCTTCTCCCCAGCATCGATCACCTCAGCCGTGACTTGGGTGCCACTCCGGACGAGAATGGCGTCGTAGTCTTTGATCGCCTCGACCAGTTGCTCATCCGTGAGATCTGTGCGGACATCGACGTCGCACGTCTCCCGCAATATCTCTAAACCTTCTTCAGCCAGCGGGTCGCTGACAAGGACCTTGAATTGCAATGTAAACCCCAGAATATATACTCCTCTACAGGTATTCATGCTTTTTTATCGTCCAGAACCACATGCGGTACCTCGGTGACATCCCTGATCCGCGAGGGGCCTATCTCCGACCTCTAGAAAGAGGGGGTGATCACAATCATCTGATCGTGGTCGCTGTACAGAGCAGAAACCCCCCTCTGTCATATGCTAGAGAGGAAACTCTTTGATCTCTCTGGGCCCAGATCATCATGATGAGCCAGGACGGGTGGATGGCGGCGACCGGCAAGGTGGTGAGTGCAGCAGGGGGTACAATCGACCTGCCGCGGGTGCGGGAGGGGACGAACACATTTGTCATCCGCTCGCCAGACGGCGGGGCCCTCCAGTTTTCGATGCCCCTCCTCATCCCCGCCCCGCTCCCCTCTGAGATCGATCCTCGCGGGGCGGACGGCGCGGCTTGGGCCCTCATCGAGGCAGTGAAGCGCAGGGTACCGGGCGACCCCCGCCTCCACCCTCTCGGCGGACTGGACACCCCGCGGCCGCGGCGGTACGCCGCGTGGACCGAACCGGTCACCATCATTCATTCTGAATCGGCAATGGGCTCTGGGCTCTGGAAGTCTGATCATGAGAATGTCCTGGCAGAGGACGGGTTTCACTGCACAGTAAAGGGAGCGGTCCCATATCCTGGAACTCCAGACCCGCAGACCGTCAGGCACCTTGGCGAGGAGGTGGCCGCCCTGGCCGACGGGATCCTCGCGGCGACAGAAAAGACCCCGACGTCCGCACTCAGGGACGCCGCCCTCTGGTCCCTGGACCAGAAAGACCTCAGGACCCACCTGCCTGCGATGGGACTCGTCGCATTTCTCGGCGACGGCACGAGGCCGGCGCGGGCCTACACACCCTTCAGGCAGCACTACCGGATCGCCGGACCAAAAAACGGGGTGCATATCCCCTTCCAGTGTCCCGAAGCCCTGGAGCCGGTGGAGGTCGAACTTCCAGCAAGCGGGCAGGTCGTCACCGGTCTCGGGATACGACGCAGAGAGGCACTGGTCATCTCTGGCTCGAATGCCCAGGGGAAGACCACGCTCATCCAGGCGATCAGGGCAGGCGAGGACGATCACGCCCCCAGCGACGGGAGGGAACTGGCCGTTACCGTGAGGGGGGCCAGGACCGCAGAGGCGGGAGGACTCGACCTCCATGGCGCCGACGTAAGCCTCTTCTTCCGCCGCCTCCCCCCAGGGATGACCGGGACACCGAAGGCCGCCTTCGGGCAGGGGAGCGGGTCGATGACGATGGCCATGCAGTTCG
>JAQVHG010000289.1 GCA_028696365.1 Methanofollis sp. | reverse complement strand
GACCAGGAGAACAAGATTGATCCAGTTCTGTGACCTCGTAGAAACCCTCTGGATGGCCCTCTATGGCGCGGGGCTGGCCGCTCGAATCCCTCCTCTTTTTATTGAATGCTCGAAGATCCTCAATTCTCTCAAACACGCTAGCGCTCGCACCCCCGCACCCCGCCACACGATTGATCAGGGACGGCACGTCTCTCTTCAGATCCATCGATTGTGCCTTCCCAGCCCTATCTTCATCCCAGTGTCCGGAAGATGCGACTAGAAGAAACTTGAGGATATTTGCTCTGTAGAAACTCTCACCTATTGTGTGTGGGGAAGACGTGTGCCACCCGCCTTCCCACCCCATTGACCAGGGGCTCTGCCCCCGGACCCCCCGGAACACGATAGGGTCGGGAAGGCAGAATAGATGTCCATAAAGAGGGTTTGCCGTCCTCGACCAATCGTGTGGCGGGGGGTTGTTCTGGGGGCGGCAAGCCCCCCGACAGAGAATTTCATCCTGGGTATTTCTACAGAGCCAGTTCTGTAGAATCCCCTCAGCTCTCGAAGATTCTCGTCTTCTCAAACTCGCTGCCCCTCGTTTCCCGGAAGGAAGAGAGAACCCAAAAGGCGCAACGGATTCTCATAAATAGAGTGCCGCCGTCCTTGACCAAATCCTGGCGTAGGGGCCAAGGGGGGCCAGGGGGTGCGAGCGCCACAGAGATTCATCAAGAGAATTTCTACAGAGCCATATATCCCACCCCTCTTCTCCCCCCTGCTTTTTTCATGAGCCGACAGCATATGATCTACGCAAGGCGATGAAACCCCTGGATGAGGGACAAAAAACAATCATACAATACTTCACCTCCCTTGACGTCATGTTGAGAACGGGACAGATGAGAGCGGTACATCGAAGAACTGAGAGACGGCGGCTCATGAAACGGTTGGGTCTATAATAGAGAACGTTGAGTCCTTCATATTACATTAGATCTCTATTCCGTGTTTTATACAGAAATATTGATATAAAATCACGGAGTTTCTCATGAGATGCGGGGGACGTATCACACTCAATATCAACAGCACTACGAGGACCACCATAGATCAGTGTCTACCAGCAAAGTACGAGGATTAATCCAGTTTCTCCGTCTACACAGCCCAATCTCCACGTTCACCCCCGCAAAACAAAAAGAGGTATTTGTATGAAAGGAATGGAGATGTTCAGGACCTTCCTCATCTGCGCCATCTTCATCGGCCTCTGCATCGCCCCGATAGCCTCCTCGCAGGAGAACGGCGGTGATGGGAGTGAGATGAACAATGTTACCGATGAAGTGGTAGTAGACGAAGAGATGGACAATGTCACCGAGGAAGAGGTAGTGGACGAGGAGATGGACAACGTCACTGAGGAAGTGGTCGTAGACGAAGAGATGGACAATGTCACCGACGGCACAGATGATCTAGTTGCGATGATCGCAGCAGACGAGAACCTGAGCATGCTGTCGGATGGAATTGAGATGGGGAACGCAGATCAACTCCTCGCCCTTGGCGGCCCATACACCATCTTTGCACCCTCAAATGAGGCCTTCGAAGCCCTCGAACTTGACATGGACGAAAATGAGTCTGTCGTAAATGAGACGGTTGAAAACGAATCTGTCGAGAATGAGACCGTTGAAACCGAGCCCGTCGAAAACGAGTCCACTGAAAATGAATCGATTAAAAATGAGTCTGCCGAACTCGTGTACATCCTAGCAAACCACGTCGTGCTGGGTGAATACGACTCGGTCGCTCTCATGGACATGGCCGAGGAGAACGGAACCGTGCAGGCACTCACCGGCGAGAACCTCACGCTCACCCTTGATGCCGAGGGAGAGCTGATGGTCGGCAACGTCACGGTGATCACCCCTGATATCGAGGCAGAGAACGGTATCATCCATGTCATCGACGGTGTCCTCCTGCCTGAGAACATGCCGGTCGAGGAGGAAGTGGTCGAGGAGGAAGTAGTTGAGGAGGAAGTAGTTGAGGAGGAAGTAGTCGAAGAGGAACCAATAGAAGAAGAAACCATTGTTGAGGAGACTCCAGTCGAAGAAATGGTATAGAGGATGGGAATACGTCCTGCAGGAATGGGATGCTTAGATATTGTCCCTCATGTATCCCATTTTTTGGCTGAGGGAATACACCCCAGACCAATGATTTTTTTTAAGAGTGGGGTATCGAAGGCTTCCAATTTTTGTATCCTCCTTTTTATCCAAATGCTCTTCTGAGACCTTCCAGATCTTCTCGAGTTCGTTCACGCTCATATCCTCTGACTTTCATGTCACGACAATTGACCAGAGAGGGTCAAACAAGAGATCGAGTGCGAGAGAGTTCATCTCCTCTCGCCCCCAAAGAGACTCGCACCCTATCTTCCTTGATGTGTGAGGAGAAACACGGGTAGCGATCGAGGTCATCCCAAAACTCTCTCACTCTCCTCTTTACCGATTGAGAGCAATGGATGATAGTGAAGAAATCTCTGTTTTTTCATCGCCTTCCCACAACACCATGCCGGGGGCGCAGCACGCGGACCCCCAGGATGAAGATAGGGTCGGGAAGGCATATTCAAAATCTATGAAGAGGGATTGCCGTCCACGACCTATCGTGTCGCGGGGGGTCCGGAGGGCGGCCAAGCCCCCTGGTCGAGGATAGGGTCTAGAATTTCTGGAAAGAAGCACTTCAGTTCGAGGAGATCTTCAACCCTAGAGAGTTTTGGGATATGCTCATCAAGTGGTGCCCTCAAATTTTGTCACTTCATATTGAGTATAAACGACGATCCAGAAAATACAGGATGGTCGGGGCGACGTTGACCGGGCAGGCGTAAGCGTATGCAGCGGGAAAACCATGAAACAAGAGGTGCGCAGACGGAGAGTATATGAACGGAGGCCGTGCACTCATCTCTATGGCCTGGACGCGGGCCCTTCTTGAAGAGTGGGAAGTCAGGACACCTGAAGGGACATTTACCCTCACTCTCGAAAGAGAAGACCTCTCACCTCTCTACCCCGGCATGGAACGCTACACCCTCACCCTCTGGGCAGGAAAAAGAGCCGCCGCAGTCTTCAGGACCAACACCTACGAATACTCCCCGACCGGCGGCCTCGACCCCCTTTCAGTCGCAAGACAGCGCGCCCGGCAATGGGAGGAAGGGC
>JAQVHG010000029.1 GCA_028696365.1 Methanofollis sp. | reverse complement strand
TGTCTCTCGTCGAGGTCGAAGGCAACGTCATCGTCCCGGTGGAGACGGCCTCGGGAAAAGAGGAGTGGTCGGCGGCGACCTTCAGGCGTCGGGTCGCCAGGCACCTCGACCCCTTCCCCGCCCCTCCCGCCCACCACGAGGTGCGGGTGCCCTCGGCAGACGACGAGACCTACGACTCTCTCAGGCTCGACCACCCGGACGCCCTCCTGGGGGTGCTCGGGGCGGAGGAGTCCGGCGGGCCGGGAAACTTCACCGGCGGACTCGCCGAGGCCCGCCGACTCCTCGACCGATTTGTCAGGGAAAGACTCGGGCGCTACGCAAGCGAACGCAATGACCCGAACGCCAACGTCCTCTCCTGCATGAGCCCATATCTTCACTTTGGGCAGATCTCACCCCTTGAGATCGCCCGCAGGGTCCGCACGGTCGGCGACACGAACGCCGCCGCATACCTCGAAGAACTGATCGTCCGCCGCGAACTCTCGATGAACTTCGTCCACTACAACCCCGCATACACCTCGATCCGCCGCTGCCTCCCGACATGGGCTGTGTCGACGCTCGAGGAGCACGCCGGCGACCTGCGGGAGTATGAGTATACCCTTCCCGACCTCGAAGCGGCGCGGACCCATGACCCCTACTGGAACGCCGCCCAGAGCGAACTCCTCGCCACCGGGAAGATGCACGGCTATATGCGGATGTACTGGGGCAAAAAAGTCATCGGATGGTCGTCCACTCCTGACGATGCCTATCACGCCCTCCTCACCCTCAACAACCGCTACGAACTGGACGGGCGCGACCCGAACAGTTATGCCGGGGTGGCCTGGTGCTTCGGGAAGCATGACCGGGCCTGGAAAGAGCGCCCGGTCTTTGGGAAGGTGCGCTACATGAACGCAAAAGGACTCAGACGAAAGTTCGACGCCGACCGCTACGCGATGCGCTTCGGCGAGTAAGAGGAGAGAGTCTCTCCCCTCACCACACCTCAGGGAAGGCCATCTCGGTGTACAGGTCTTCGAGCCGCGCCTTGTGCCCGAGTTCCATCCTGGCCAACTCCTCGAAGACCTTGCGCTGCTCAGGGTCGGTGCTCAGTTCGGCGAACTGCCGATACATCTCCACGGCGTCCTCCTCCCGTTTGATGGCCAGTTTGATCCCGTCCACTGGTTTCATGTCGGCCGTCGGTCCAGGGCGGTCGAAGGTCTCCGAGACTTTATAGTCCCGTGACTCGTCGAAGTGGAGTTCCATCGGCCGCGCCGCAAGATAGTTCTCCAGGAGTTTGCGGTGCTGTCTCTCCTCGGCGGCGAGTTCCCGGAAGAGTGTCTGGAGCGCCGGGTCGTTCACCCGGTCCCTGATCTCCTCATAGAAGACATAGGCCTCCACCTCTTTGTCGATGGCGCTCGCGATGATCTGTCTATATTCCTCGGTCCTCATACCTGTCCCCCCTCTGCTGGGAGAGAGGGCAGGTCACGATGTATATATATATATTCCGCGGGCCCGGGTGGATCCCACGGCGACCGTTCTGGATCCTGGCGGGGCGCGGGGGACACACGTCTCCTCTATACAAGAGGTGAGGGTTTCTATAGAGCCTCATGAGGATTTCTACAGAGCCCGATGATCTTCGAGATACGAACGATAGTGTGTTCGAGAAAATCTCTGATTTTCGAAGTACGAGGGTGAGTGAGTTTGAGAAACACGGAGTGTTTCGGGCGAGGTTCTGGTGCAAGGGCGAGGGATGACCTCCCCACGGTCCTGCTGCAACCCCGTCCTTATGATTCACTCTCCGCCTTCCCGGCCCGATCGCTTCCTGTGGGAGGCGTGGTCGTGGGTATCACCAGAGCCTTTTTTGCGCCTCGCTCCCTTATCCTATCGGTGTCTGGCAACGAGACGACCTCTATCGACGAGCACGCCCGCCTGATACGGGCGTTTGAAGAGGCCCTGCGAGAGGAGGGGCCCGGCGTTGAGACATGCGCACGGTTCAGAAAGGTGATCTGCCACTATTTCCGCCATCATGCCCGGCAGATGCCGTGGCGGGATACCGACGATCCCTATCGCATCTTTGTCTCAGAAGTGATGCTCCAGCAGACGCAGGTGGAGCGGGTGCGCAAAAAATATCCTGAATTTATCGAGCGCTTCCCGGACTTCGCCGCTCTCGCCGCCGCCGAACCGCGGGAAGTGCTGGAGGCATGGCAGGGGCTTGGCTACAACAGGCGGGCGCTCGCCCTCAGGCAGGCGGCGCAGAGAATCGTCGGGGAGTTTGGCGGGACTGTCCCTGACGACCCCGACGTCCTCCAGACCCTGTCAGGCATCGGGAAGGCGACGGCCGCGTCCATCGCCGCCTTCGTCCACAACCGCCCGACGGTCTTTATCGAGACCAATGTCCGCCGGGTCTTCATCCACTTCTTCTTCAAGGACCGCACCGAGGTACAGGACGCCGAGATCCTCCCCCTCGTCGCGATGACCCTGGACCGGGCGCACCCGAGTGAGTTCTACTGGGCGGTGATGGACTACGGCACCATGCTCAAGAGACGCTACCCAAACCCCAACCGTCGGAGTGCGTCGTACCGGCGGCAGTCCCCCTTCGAGGGGTCTGACCGGCAGGTGCGAGGGAAGATGCTGAAGGCCCTCCTTGAGGGCGGGACGCTCACGACTGAGCGCCTGATCACGGAAGGAGGGGTCGACGAGAAGAGAGGGAGAGCGGTCCTCAAAAAACTCCTGGCCGAAGGGTTTGTGGCCGAGGAGGAGGGGGAGTACAGGATCCCTTAGGCGCTCGGGAAGACGGGAAGGGTGGGGATGGCCGGGAAGCTCCCTATAGGAGCGGCGTCCCCGCTCACGGCGACGACCCCGTAGGTGGTGAGTGGATATGGCGACTTCCCCTCGAATATAAGGCGGTCCTCGGGGTCATAGCCGACAAACCTGGTGGGGATGACCTTTGCGTCCGTCGTCACGTTCCCGTCCTCGCCAGGGAGACAGGCGGCGATCTTCACCTGACCGGTACCGCCGTGGGCGGCGACCCAGGCAGCGTCGACTGTCATCCTGACCATGACCGTCGAGTCGGCGTCGGCGGTGCGGCGTGAGATGTCAGTGACCGCAGCGCCGTCGGACTGGTCGGCGATCTCTGGGTCAGCATGCTCTTTGAGGGCAAAGGAGTCGGCAAGATACTTGCTCCCGTTCTCCTCCTCTCCAGTGCGTGAGAAGACAGGCGTGGTTATCGGACCCTGGCCCCCAGTATCTCTGATCTTCTCTCCTTCGAGAGCCACGAGGCGTTTGTCGTTCCCGCCGGTGCCGTAGACGATCATGCCAGCGTCGGGCGTCATCGAAAGGCTGAAGACCGTGGTCCCGGCGTCATAGGCCCAGAGTTCCTCTCCATTATGGTCCAGGAGGGTGACGGTGTGCCCTGAGGCCACGGCGACACGCTCCCCATCCTCTGCGACCGCCACCCCGAAGATGCGGTCGTCTGTGTTATATTTCCAGAGGAGAGTGCCGTCACGGTCGAAGAAGTAGACGGTGCGGTCCATCGAGCCTGCGGCGACATACCCGCCGTCAGGGGAGAGGGCGACGTTGCCGACGGTCTCGCCGGTCTCGTAACTCCAGAGGAGGGTGCCCTGGTCGGCGAAGAAGGAGACGTTGTCGTCCTTGCTCCCCGTAACAAGGTATCGGCCGTCCCTGGAGAGGGCGAGACTCGCGGCGTCGTCGCCGAGGGTGCCCATCCACTCGGCAAACCCGTTGACCGAGTAGACGCCAAAGACATGGTTGTCGAAACCTGCGGCGACGTGTTCGCCGTCAGGGGAGATAGCCGCGCTGTAGGCGAAGAAGCCGTTGTCCTCGATCTGTGCCGCCACCTTGCCGTTCTGGTCGACGACCCTGACCTTGTCAGAGGCCCCAGCGACGTACTTCCCGTCTTCACTGATGGAAACCTGGAAGACCGGCGACCCGGTCGGCACTTCCCAGACCAGGGTGCCTTCGCCGTCGAAGAGGCGCATCGCACCGTTGGAGTCGGTCCCTGCGGTGACATAGGCGCCGTTGGGTGAGACTGCAGTCGAAAGAACTTTGCTCCCGATGGTGACATCCCAGAGTGGTTCGGGTCGCTCGTCGGCGGCGGCGACCCCCCAGGGGACGATCAGGAGTGACAGGCAGAGGGCGATGTGCAGAAATGATCGCATGTTACCGCCCCCCGCCAGTGCCATGATATGCTGTCCATACTGCCATCATTTCCACAAGTCTTGCCTGTGTGGGTATAATCGTTCCTATAGATACAACTAAAATTATGATGGATTTTCTTGGAATCAAGAGGTCATGGGAGGAGAAAGGGAAGAGTGGGTCTGGTATTATTGTGCGAGATGCAGGGGATGCGGTCTGCTCTTCACAGGCGTGATGGAAGGGGCTGGTCTCCGCCTCTATCCTCGTATCGTGATGAACGGGTTCCGCTCCCATCTCTGTGATCGTTCTTCGTGAGGCAACAAGTTCTGGAGAGGTTGAAGTGAGAAGAGGGACCGATCCAATCGTTGCGCGCCTTTCACGCCGCAATGATCCCTCTGAATCCATGGATGCCGACGCGGCGAGGAGCAGAGTTGGGCGTCCCGAGAAAGTCTTATCAGTCGCGCGCTCAAGGAAGAGGCAGGGGGTGGCCATGCCGAAGGCTGAATGGAGAGGAAGGGCGCTTGCGGAGAGCGACGAGGTCATGCTGGTCGAGGGCAATGTCTATTTTCCACGCGAATCTATCCGTTTCGAGCACCTGAAGGAGTCGCCGACGAAGACGACCTGCACCTGGAAGGGTGAGGCCCATTATTACACAGTCGTGGTCGAAGGCGAGGAGAACCCAGACGCCGCATGGTATTATCCTGATCCAAAACCCGCGGCCGAACAGATCCGTGGGTATGTCTCGTTCTGGAGGGGGGTGAAGGTACGTGACTGAGAATGTAAATGAAAATCTATTTAGAGGGATGCAGGAGAAACGCACTGAGGAAGCACCCATGGAAATTGTAAAGATCCCGAAGATGAAGAAAGAGGAGTATGACGCCCTCATCACCGACGGGTACGTGGCCCGCATCGCTTTCCAGGGCAACAAGTATCCCTACATCGCCCCATTCCTGTACGTCTTTGACGGGACGTTTCTATACTTCCTTTCCACGAAGTATGGGCGGAAAAATGAACTCTTCAAGAAGAGTCCTTATGTCTCGGTGGAGATCGAGAAGTACACCGAGGACCTCTCATGCTACACCTTCGTAACGATGCAGGGCTACCTGGTCCAGGAGGAGGACTCGATCCAGAAGAAGGTCGTGCGCAAGATGTTTGTGGATATGATCGAGGAGCGGGCCCTTTCCCCGAACATCCTGGCGGCCCTCGGCCACAAACCAGGCGAACCGATCGAGGCGATCGCCTCTGAGGAGCGCTCGAACATCTGGAAGTTGACCGGCGTTGTCGATATCGTGGCGTTGAAAAATCTCTGAACTTTTTTTTAGGGGGAGGTGAGGCCTCGCGGGTTCTGTTGATCTGCCGTGCCCCTCCCTCGTCGTCCGGCGGGGTTCGGGTTCCCCGGACCCCTTCATCACAATGATTGGAGCGGGATGGCAATTCTCTCTTCTGTCGTCGCGACTCGATCGCGCCATGGGAGGTCGACGTGAAACCCGCACCAATTGCTATAAAAATGATCCTGAAGTTCAATTCTAGAGTTATGGATGAGAATTTGAAGACATAGATTACCCTCATACCTAATATACAGAGAACAAAACGGCCCTCAGAGCGATCAGGTTCTCTGCCTTCCTGGCCCTCTCTTCATCCCTGGGATCCGAGCGGCACTCGCCCCCGGCACTGATGTTTGGGAAGGTGTGATGATCAGAACGTGCCGCCCACAATCGCAGACTCTTCACTGCCATCTTGCGTCGGGGGCGCCACTCGAAAATCAAAGATTTTCTCGACTCTGTAGAAATCCTCTTGATGAATCTCTCTCTGTCGGGAGGCGGCAAGCCCCCGGCCAAAGAGATGGGAAGGCGGGTGGCACACATCCCCCACACAAGAGGAAAGAGATTCTACAGAGGAGGAGAGAGATTCTACAGAGGTGTTTTCTCAAGTTCCCTTCGGTCGTCCCCCGGGAACCCCCGTGGAGAGGATATGCAGAGGTGGCGAATTAAACACGGTCTCTACCGGTTCTCCAGTCTTAAAAAGAGAGAAAGTACGCGACGAGAATTTTCATCCCGTATGCGTGAGGTGTGATCTCGCTTCATGCCTGATTCTACACAACCAATACTCTTTCATTCTTCCTATCACAGGGCGACGACGCGCATGGCTGCCGACCGAGATATCTGTCGCCGATTTTTTGATTGAATTGACACCTTGGTTCTTATAATAAATGCTCCGATGAAAACCACTGGATCCATCTCAAACAATTGTTCTGCGGAACAATTTCAGAGAGAGAGAGAGTTCCATAGGATTTGCGGGTTCGATTGTTCTGATCTCTCTTCCCGACTGTCGAGGCAGTTAGATGATCGTACTAGAAATTATAAATATCATTAAATTTTAGTCTCCAGTGTGGGCCCCAGACTCGGTGCCCTGATGGAGGCCTGCATGAGATGCCACATGTCGGTCTCTAGGGAACGTTCTGGAGGCCCCATCACGTACTCAACCTGGATTTCGATGCTGTCCGGTTTCATTGGAAGAGCATCTGAAATACGGAAAAACCACGGAAAAAAATCATGAGATCGACGCACGTACTCACTCCACGATGGAATCCTATTTACACCTAGGACCGGGTAATCTCAGGTTCCGGTCCTCTATCTTTTTGAATCCGGTGTCTTAATGCTGGCGCTTCTCATGGCGGACACTCTCAGCCAGAGGACGGTCTTCAGGAGCCTCGCCACGAATGGAAAATTTTCGCCACTGTAGAAACCCTCACCAATTCTCGGTGCGAGCGCGATTCGACCCCCTCCCTCTATCTTCTCGCCGAGGGCAGCGCCCCCGGACCCCTGGGATGAATATAGGAATGGGAAGGCACATTCATTGAACATGAAGAGAGTATTGCCATCCCCAGCCTCTCTCTCGCGCGGGGGGCCCGGGGGGCAGCCAAGCCTCCCACAGAGAAGGTCATCAAGAGCATTTCTACAGAGCCAAATTTTCTCATTCTCCCTGGTTTCATCGTTCTTCTCTCTGCATCCTCTTCCAACAGTCCACTGTGGTTTATGCGAAAGAGGATCATCCCTATTAGATCCATTTTTTTGCAGTCTCCTATCATCTCATAGGGGAATCACGCCCCCTCGTACACCACCCGCCGCTCCAGCGCCGCAAGCCCGGCGTCGACGAGGACGGCGATCAGGATCGCCGGGAGGGCGCCGGCGAGAAGGGTCTGGGTGTTGGTGCCGGCGATCCCCTCGAAGATGAGGTTACCAAGCCCCCCGCTCCCGATGAGTGCGGTGAGCACGGCGACGCTGTTGGTGAGGATCGCGGCGAAGCGGACGCCCGCGAAGAAGGCCGGGTAGGCGAGCGGGAACCTGACCCGCCAGGTGATCTCGCGGTTCGTGAGCCCGATGCCTACGGCGGCGTCGATGATGCCGGGGTCCACGTTCGAGAGCCCGATCCAGGTGTTCTTGACGACCGGGAGGAGGGGCCGCAGCACCAAGACGATGAGCGCCGGGTAGAACCCGATCCCGAGGAGCGGGACGACGAAGGCGACGATGGCAAGGCTCGGCACCGCCTGGGCAAGGTTTGCGCCGGTCATCACCACCGAGGCAAGCGTGCGGGAGGAGAGGGAGAGGACGGCGAGGGGGACCGAGAGGGCGACGGCGACGAGGAGGGCGGAGTAGGCGAGGGCGACGTGCTGGAGCGAGGCGGCGAGAACGGTGGCGATGGCTACCATGCCCCATATCTCCGGCTCAGGCGGCGCTCGACCACGGCGGCGACCCCGTCGAAGAGGACGGCGAGGAGCCCGACCCATGCGCCAGAGAGGAGGATCAGGCCTGGCATGTTGTTGAAGATCCCGGTCTGGAGCGGGACGCCGAGTCCCCCGGCGCCGACGAGTCCACCGAGGGTGACGATCCCCATCGTGAAGACGACGGCGATCCGCACCCCGCCAGCGAGCATCGGGAGGGCGAGGGGAATGCGGATATGGATGAGCACCTCGCGGTTCGTAAGCCCGATGCTCTCGGCGGCGTCGACGTGCCCGGCGCTCACGCTCGTCAGTCCGGTGTAGGTGTTGCGGGCGATGGGTAGGACTGAGTAGAGGACGCAGGCGGCGACGGTCGGGACCGCCCCGATCCCGAGGAGCGGGATGAGGATCGCGAGGAGGGCGAGGTCGGGGAAGGTCTCCAGGGTGTTGAGGGCGGCAAAGGAGACCCCGGCATAGCGCCGCCGCCTGGAGAGGAAGACGCCGACGGCAAACCCGACGGCCACTGAGAGGAGGAGTGCGACCGAGAACATCGCCAGGTGCTCGACGGTCCTGACCGTGAGGTTGTAGTCCTGCCAGAGTTCGAGCATTCCGCCGTCGGTCATACCAGCCTCATCAGCACCTCGTCGGCAAGGAGGAGGCCGAGCGGGTGGCCGTCGTCGTCGGTCACCAGGGCGAAGGAGGACCCGGCCCTCTTCAGGTCGGCGAGGGCGGCGGGGAGCGGGTCGGCAGGGGCGAAGACGAGGGGCGGTGCAGCGATCGCCGCCATCGTCGTGCCGTCGCGGCGGTGGGTGTAGGCCTCCCGGCGCCGCACCGTCCCAACCACCTGCCCACCCTCGGTGACGACCGCGACGCCGACGTCGCCTTCCATCATCGCCTCGAACCCCGGGCCGACCGCCGTCTCGCCGGGCACAAGGTACGACCTGAGGAGCGGGAGCATCAGGTCCTGCACCCGGAGGCTCTCCAGGTGCCTGAACTTACGGTCGGCGTCGACCATCCTGGCCACAACGTCGGAGGCCGGGTCCAGGATGAGTTCTTCGGGCCGCCCGACCTGGACGAGGCGGGCGTCGTGCATCACCCCTACCCGGTCGCCGAGTTTGAAGGCCTCGTCGATGTCGTGGGTGACGAAGACGATGGTCCGGCCGAGCGCCGCCTTGATCTCCTCGAACTCGTCCTGGAGTTGCCGCCGGAGGATTGGGTCCAGGGCGCCGAAGGGCTCGTCCATCAACACGAGCGGCGGGTCGGTGGCGATGGCGCGGGCGAGGCCGACGCGTTGCTGCTGCCCACCGGAAAGTTCCCTCGGGTAGCGGGCGGCGTAGGTCTCGGGTGGGAGGTCGACGAGGTCGAGGAGGTCGTCGACCCGTGCCCGCACCCGCTCCTTCTCCCAGGCTTCGAGGGTGGGGAGGAGCCCGACGTTCTCCCCGACGCTCATGTGCGGGAAGAGCCCGACCTCCTGGATCACATACCCGATGCTCCGCCTGAGGGCGACCACGTCGAGGTCTCTCGTGTCGGTGCCGTTGATCCTGACCGTCCCTTCGTCTTGCTCGACGAGCCGGTTGATCATTCGCAGGGTCGTGGTCTTCCCTGACCCGCTCGCCCCGATGAGGACCAGGAGTTCGCCGCCCTCGATCTCAAGGTCGAGGTCCTCGACTGCCGAGCGCCCGCCATACCGTTTGGTGAGCCCGGCGAGGTCGACGGCGTCGATCCGCTCGAAGAGACGCGTCATTGCATGGGTCTAACCCTGGATCAGCCCTTCGGCGACGAGATAGTCCTGGGCGATCGCACGTGCCTCTCTCTTCTCGATATCGAACTCATGGTTGAGCCTCCGCATGGTGTCGGCGTCGATCCGGTCGGAGAGCACGCCGAGCGCTTCAACCGCCTTCTCGTCCCCGGCGACCTTCTCGTTTGCGAGCAGGACCGCGTGGTACGGCGGGAAAGCCGCCCGGTCGTCCTCGAGGACTCGCAGATCGTAGAGGTCCACCCTGGTGTCGGTGGTGTACGGGGTGACCGCGTCGGCCTCGCCGCTCTTGATCACGTCGTACATCAGGGTCGGCGACATCGGTTTCGCCTCCTTGAAGGTGAAGTTGTAGACCTTTGCCACCTGCGGCAGGCCGTCCGCACGCTCGGCAAAGACGTAGTCGGTGACCAGCACCATCTCGCCGGCATAGGGCGCGAGGTCAGAGACCGTGGTCACGCCTTTCTCCTCGGCCCAGGCCTCTGGGACGGCGATGGTGTAGTCGTCCCTGAACCCGAGGCGCGAGAGGACGGTGATGTTCTCGGCCTCCAGGCCCTTCACCACGTCGGCGTAGACGACCTCTGGCTCCCAGGTCTCCATGGGCGGGAGTTTGAGGAGTTGCGAGTAGGCCGTCCCGGTATATTCGACGTAGACGTCTACCTGGTCTTTCTTGATCCCTTCAAAGAGAGAGAGGTCGTTGAGGTTTGCCTTCATCTCGGTCGTATACCCGGCGTCCTCCAGGAGGAGGGCGACCATCTCGGCCAGGATGTACTGTTCATTGAAGGTCTTGGCCCCGACCACCACGGTCTCGCCGCCCATGCCGGGGATCTCGGTGCACCCGGCAATGCAGAGGGCGGCGACTACGAGGACCGCACCTGCGGTCATCATTCTTTTCATTCTCGTCCCCCAGATGGGAGAAGCCGTTCATGGTTTTTAAATGTTGCCCGGGAGTGGCGGAGGCGGGCAGTATGAAGAGAGGATTTTCAGACTCTGTAGAATCTCTCTGAATCGATCATTCTTTTCTGAGGCGTGCCACTCACTCGATGATGAGAATTCGGAAAAACCGGGCTCTTGAGATGCTCTCGCCTTTTCCATGGTGCGAGTGCGAACATTCTGCCTTCCCCCATCTTCTCGAACTCGCTCTCGCTCGTTCCCCTGGGAGGGAGATAGGGCCGGAAGGCACAGTCAATGACTATGAAGAGAGGGGTTCGGCGGTGCGACCGGGGGGAACTTGAGAACATAGGAAATGCGGAGCATTTCCTTGATAGGAAGATCTTTGATCTTCCGTGTATCTCTTCAAGTGCGACTGGAAGGAGTCGAGAAAGCCATAGGCTTTCGAGAGCGGCACATCCGCCGCAGAGTCAGCCATCTGGGAAATTCTATAAATCCGATTGTTGAGATGTGTGACAGGATCAAAGTGGTTCCAGGCGGCGCGTGATCCAAAAGATCATACATATATACCCTCGCATCGATCGCACGATACGAGGGAAGAAGAATGCCTGAGTTTGCCAACCCCTTTGCCGGGAATGCGTACGGGAGAAAGTTGACCGACATGGAACTGATACGGGCGATCAGGTTCATGATCGCCGCCGAATACGAAGCCGTGCAGATCTACCAGCAACTCGCCGAGTCGGTCGAGCACGAACTGGCCAGGGAGGTTCTTCTGGACATCGCCGAGGAGGAGATCGTGCATGCCGGTGAGTTCCTCCGTCTGCTCAAGGAACTCTACCCTGAGGAGGAGGCCTTCTATCGGGAGGGCGCCGAAGAGGTCGAGGAAATGATCGAGGGGATGAAGAAGTAAAACCAGCCCCTGCCCGTGGCGATACTTACATCATTGCAGCAGGTTTACCGCAGTTTTTCAGCAGATGTTGCAAGGATCAAACGACAAGGAAAAGCGCTGGATCGTAGTGTACTATAGTATAGAGAGAGACGCGTCTCTCTCTATACTATAGTACAGCAGAACAGACACACAGGAGATGACCTGGATCTCATGGTGTCCGGGTCCGGGTGTGTGAAAGTTTAGAATTGTTGTAACTGATCGACGATCTCGCCAGGACGGTGCGGGAATAGGGATCAGGTGGCGCAATATCTGTTGTCTAATGGCGGCGCCTGCTGTAACCTGATGGAAAGGACTGAAAAAGAGGGCTCTGTAAAAATCCTCTTGAACGATTTCTCTGGCGGGGGGCTTGGCCGCCCCCCAAACCCCCCGCGACACGATAGGTCGTGGACAGCAGCACCCGCCTCATGGTCATCTATTCTGCCTTCCCGACCTTATCGTGCTCCCGGGGGTCCGGGGGCAGAGCCCCCGGCCAAAGGGGTGGAAAGGCGGGGGACACACGTCTCACTCACACAATTGGTGAGGGTTTCTACAGAGCCGAACAAATTATTTCCCGCTCATCTTCGTCGGGAAGCTGCACCCCGCAGGCCCCCCGCGATACAATAGGTCGAGGACATCACCCCTGGACCCATGGGAGGAAGAATAGGGGGAGACCGCCCTGAGTCGAAATAAGATCAGGAGCCGGGGACGCCCTCATCCCTGATGAGTGTAGTGCTCCACCTCGCCGACGGCCTCCAACCTCCTGTCGGCGTCGAGTACCGAGACCGCCCCGTGCCCGCCGCAGATATAACAGCGCCGCCCCTTCTCCACAAGGCCCTGGTCGGTCTCGGCCGCGACCTCCATGAGGGCCCGACGCTCGCGCCTGGCCGTGGCCGAGTCGACGTTCACCGAGGTGACCAGGAAATCGGCGAGTGAACTGTAGGTCTTGCGCTCCTCGGTGAGGCTGCCGAAGTTGATGACGGTGTCGCTGGTGAAGAGGAGGCCGCAACTCGGGCAGAAGACGTAGACCATCCCCTGCACATGGCCGCCGTACCCCTCCAGCACCTCGAACTTGAGCCCGCCGAAGGTGAAGTGGTGGATGACCGGGAAGATCCCGCGGACTTCGCTGGTCGGACCGTCGAAGAGGGTGTAGTCCTCTGGTGGATTGAACTGCGAGAAGAGGTTGATGATAGTGGTGTAGACCATCTCCAGGACCGAGCTCTCGACCGGCGAGGCGAAGGCACGGTTCGAGGTCTCGATGATCGCCGCGGAGGTGGGGTGCATCATGGCCGGGGCCTCGTAGAACCCGGCGGCACCGCAGTGGTCGGCGTCGGCATGGGTGAGCAGGACCGTCTTGAGCTTGGTGCCGTTGCCAAGGCCGTAGTGGTTGAGCATCCTGATGACGTCGGGATAATAGATCCCATACCCGGTGTCGATCATCAGGCTCTCCTCGGCGGTGCGGAGGAGGTAGACGTTCCCGCCGCCCGGGAGCTGGAAGCAGAAGAGGTTCATCTCAGGCGTGACCGCCACCTGCTGGACGTCGGCATAGAACCCCTCGCCGCAGGTCCGCCGCAGACTTTCGCCGGTCTGCAGGACGCTCTCGAAGACGGCCCGCGGGTCTTCACCCCGTGCGCCGAGTTCCTGGACGACATGGTTGATATCGTGTAGGAGGCGGAGGAGGAAGCCGTCGCCGGTCGGGCCGATGATCTCGCGGACCCTTTGTGCGAAGCAGAGGTAGAAGACGGTCTCGTCGAGGGAACTGCCCGTAGTGTCGTACTCCAGGATCTCAAGGGGATAGCGCGACTTGAGGGCATCGAGGAGGGTTTCGGCCTGCCCGCGCTCCTCCAGGTTGACCGAGACGGTGACGCGGTCGGGGTGGGGGCCAGCGTCGTCGAAGTCGATGAGGGCGATGTTGGCCCCGGCCTTTGTCGTCAGGTCGAGGAAGGCGGAGAGGGCACCTGAGGTGTGGGGGAGGTGGACGTGGAAACGGAGGATGCCGGGGCCGGGGAGGGCGGTCTGGAGGTAGCCGATGGCGGCGAGGCGGTGCCTAATCGCGGCGTGGGCTTCTTTCGGTGCGGTCACCTCGAAGAATACCGTTCTCGGGTCGATGCGTCGGCTGTACTGGATCCGGTTGATGTTCCCGCCGTGCTCGGTGATGATCCGGGCCGCCTGCTGGAGGGTGCCGGGACGGTTGGGCATGCGGGCGATGAAGGAGAACTTCTCTTCCCTGGTCTCCATAGTCGGGTATAGTTTTTTTCGTGAGTGGTATTAAACTCAAGTATATCCCGGAAGGATCCAGACCTCAATCGATCATCTGGATT
>JAQVHG010000028.1 GCA_028696365.1 Methanofollis sp. | reverse complement strand
TGTTGAGCAGGCCTCAAGTAAATTGGATGAAATTGTTTGGAGGATGATCTCGAGGGGTATGTGTCTCTATGGGAGGTAGGTTCTGACCTTCCCGATGGGTCGCCGTCGTACCGACGTCTCTTCTGATCCGGAAAAACATTCATGTCTCCATCCTAGCAAGAAAAATCGCTCTTTCAACTCTGTAAAAATACTCTTGATGTTGCTCTGTGGCGGGGCGTGCCGCGCTCCCCGGTCTCCCAGTCATGGGGATAGGTCGAGGACTACAATATCCTCGTCATGTTTGTCTATTCTGCCTTCCCAACCCTATCTTACTCCTGGGGGTTCGGTGGCTGCGACCGGAGGGAGCTTGAGAACAGATGGAATCGAAGATTCCTGATGATAGGAAGATCTTTGATCTTCGAGATGTGAGCGGAGCGAACATGGGAATCACGAAGTGTTTCGAGGCGCCCCCCGGCGAGAGATGATGGGAAGGCGGGAGACACACATTCCCCCCATGGTAAGTGAGGGTTTCTACAGATCCTAGCATCCAGAAATGTACTCCTGAACAGTTTACGTCAATTTTTCTCCCTGACCCCGCACCCCCCGACGCATCCAGATGTAGGCTATGACCGCGAGCACCTCGGCGATCACCACAAATCCAATGATGTGGGAGATCGAGACCTCATACAAAACCCCCATCACGGTGCTTCCAAGGAACCATCCGGCGCCGTAGACCGCATAGATGAACCCGAAGGCCTGGCCTCGAACGTCGGTGGTGGTGCGGTCAGCGAGGGTGGCCCTCATTACGGTCTCGTGCATCCCGATCCCGGCCCCCCAGATTGCGGTTCCGACGACGACGAGGGGAACCGAACCGCTGAAGGCCAGGGCAGGGATGGCGAGGTTGACGCACGGGATGAGGAGGAGGATTCTGGTGCCGAGACGATCATAACTCCAGCCGACCAGGAGGGCGACAACGGTGGAGACTGTCATGGCAAGAGCATAGACGACGGGGATCTGCGGATCGGTCAGGAGACCCTGGGCTTTCATGTGATAGGAGATGAGGGGGAAGCTGGCAAACCCGGCCATCGCCAGGAAGAGGAAGGTGGCGAAGGGGATGAATCGGTGGGGGTCGATGCGGTGGTCAGTCTCTTCTCTTCCATCTCTTTCAAAGATCTCAGGGACAGGGGCAGTCTTTCTGCCTGCGGCCAGGAAGACGAAGAGGACAGCGATCGGAAGGGCGAGCAGGGCGAACCCGGCCTTGTACCCTGCCCCCCAGAGGATAGCCACCGAAAGGACGAGGGGGCCGATGATGGAACCGACTTGGTCGAGGGCCTTGTGGACCCCAACGCCCCATCCTCGGCCGACATGGAATGAGGCCAGTGAGATGATGGTGTCGCGGGCCGGGGCCCGGATCGCCTTGCCGACCCGTTCGATGATGATGAGGAGGGCGGCTGCTTCCCAGGTTCCGGCGATGGCGAGAAAGGGGATGGCGATCAGGAGGCCGTATCCGATATAGACAATCCGCCAGTAGTGCCTGGTCTGGTCAGAGTAGAGCCCGGTGAGCACCCGCAGCCCGTACCCCGTAAACTCCCCGATCCCGCCGACGAGCCCGACGATAGCGGCCGAACCGCCGAGGGTGAGGAGGAAGGGGCCGGTGACGCTCCGTGCGCCGTTTGAGACGATGTCGCCGAGGAGACTGACGACTCCGAGGATGAGGATGAGCCTGATGGCGGTCTGCCGTGGGGTGGCGCCTGGCGGTGGAGGGTCCTCCTGCATGGGAGGAGGGTGGAAGATAGAGAGGAAATAAGTTGCTCTCTTCTGGTGTGTCAGGAAGAAGAGAGGGTGAGTGTCGGCCTGGTGCGGTCAGGGATCGTAATTGAACGGGTACATCCTGGAGAGTCCATGACATGGGTTCTCGTCTGAGTCGGATCATTTCGTTTCAGGTGTTCGGGACGTCTATCCTCTGCCAGGAGGTGGCCCACTCGAAAGTCAGAGATTTTCTCGACGGATTAAAAAATTGGCTCTGTAGAAACCCTTGCCAATTTTTAGTATACGCATGACATAATCGCCTTCCTCTTCTTCCTGCCGGGGGCTCTGCCCCCGGACCCCCAGGATCACGATAGGACCGGGAAAGCAGAATCGATGACCATAAAGAGAGTGCTGCCCTCCCTCGACCTATCGTGTCGCGGCAAGCACCCCGCCAGAGAGATTCATCAAGAGGATTTCCACAGAGTCGATTTTTTTGAATTCCATTTGAGAATTCCCTGCAGAAGAAGGAGGTGAGGACATTCATTCCCTCTTGGGTCAGGAGATGTTCCTTGCCAGGGATCTCCGGGTTGCCCCTTCATCACTCTTGAGTGAATGGCGGATACAAATAGAAAGGCGTATAATTCACAAAAAATATTTTTATGTGATAGTATGCGATTTCATCTCTCTGTTCCTGGTATCTGCTGTATCCTTGTCCTCCTCCTTCTCGGGTGCACTGCAGGGTGTGTCTCTGAAGAGGAAGCAAAAATGAATGAGGTGACGTCCCTCGTTGAATCAGCGTATGGCCATCTTGAGGTGCTGAACACTACTGATGATTTTGAGACCCTCTATGTTGGGTCAATCAGGGCTGAGATGGCCGCGGCAGAGGTGGACCTCACCGAGGCACTCACTGTCTTGGAATTGATCTCCTATGACTATCTCTCTTCTGAGGAGCGAGAAGGAATGGATGCCGTGAAGGTCATGTGTCAGATCGATATAGATGTCTGTGAGATGATAGCGAGTGATTTCTGCGACTTCATTGATCACTGTCAGAAGATCTCATTTGCAACAGATGATGAGGCGGCGATCGAACATTTCCGTGAGGCTAAAGCAGCCCTCGTAAGGATGAAAGAGAAAACTGCTGTAATGAAGGCGAAGGTTGACACCGTCGAAGTCGATCATCTTCCGTCGGAGATGAAAGGGGATTTCGTCGGGATGAAGACCTATATCCACGAGTTTGAAAAGTCGCTTGAGGAATGGATCGCAATGATGGACCAGGCTCTGAATGAATCTGATCTCTGAGAGGGAGTCAGACCATCCTTTCTCTTCTCGTTTTCATGACCCCTACGACTCCTTCATTCTGGACCTGCGTCCATGAGTCTTCAGGGACCATGCCTTCCATTGTCGAACCCTGCGATCTCTCTCTCGATTGGCCCCTGTTCCTTGTGTGCTCTGGTATGAGTCAATACACAGGAAAGAATTTTGAACTCTGTAGAAACTCTCGTCTCTTGTGTGGGAGAGACGTGTGTCCCCCGCCTTCCTACTCCTTTGGTCGGGGGCTCTGCTCCCGGCCCCCAGGATCACGATAGGGTCGGGAAGGCAGAATCGATGACTATGATGAGTGTGTTGCAGTCCACGACCTATCGTGTGGCGGGGGGTTCGGGGGGCGGCCAAGCCCCCCGCCAGAAAGAGACATCCTGAGGGTTTCTACAGAGCCGAATTTAGAGGTTCTGGGTGGTGGTCATGCTGAAACTCTCCTATTCTGAGGGGTTTAGGGAATAGCCGGGAAGAGGTCGTCTTCGTCGACGACGTCTGCCCGCCGCACCTGCAGCGTCTGCATGGAGACGGGGTCGCCCCTGGCCTCGACCTCGCCGCATCTGATGAGAAAGAGGAGGCGGCTGTACAGGAAGGCGTCGCCACACTGATTATATTCGTCTGACGAGGTGCTGAACGCCTCTCCGATGACCGTCGCAGCACTGGTCCAGTCTTCAGGCACGGCGTAGAGCACGTCCTCGCCTAGGGTGGAGGGGACGGTAGGGTAGAGTTGTCCCCGCCAGAGGGTGCGCACGCCGTCTTCGTCATCTTTGAGTCTCTCCCAACTCCGCAGGTAGAAGGCGGCCTCGCTCCGGCTGAGAAACTGGGTGCGGTTGGTCTGGTCTTTGAGCCATTTGGGGGCGAGTTCGCTGAGGCTGATCGGGATGACGCGGTCGGGAAGCTCGTTGGGTTCATCTTCCCAGAGGACGTCGACACCTTCGGTGAGGTCGATAACCTCGATGGCGCAGGGGTCTGGTTCTCTGGAGAGGAACTCCAGGAACCCAGAGTACTCGATGGCTGAACGCCTGGTGAACCAGACGATCCTACGTGTGGTACCTGGTCTGGTCTCTTCCCAGAAGGTGCGGATCCTGGGGAGGACTTCCTGGTACCAGGATGCATACTCGGTGCCTGTATAGAGTGTCTCGAAGTAGACCTGTCTGTCAGGATAGTGGTAAGGATTGATGGGGCCAAGAGAGAGGTCGTCGGCGAGGTCGGCGACGTGCTGATCGGGCTGGTCTCTGAATGCTGCTTTGAGGCAACCCCCGGCTGACTCGGTGAAGGCGATGTGAATGGTGTTGATCATGATGGTCTGCTCCGGTCTGGTCAGAGAGCGTGTGAGATTATGTGTGGCTTGAGGGGAGAAGAGGATGGTGGGTTTGAAGCAGAAGAGAAAGTTTATCTCCCCTTTTGGTTCCAGGTTTTTCCTACAGGTGCGAGATGTGAAGGGTGAGGAGAGCGTGCTGGTCTTGGACGTCGAGACGACTGGGCTATGAGGATTTGGCGAGGAGCCGCCGCGGCTGGTCGAGGCGGCCTGGGTGATCTGCGATGGGACGGGCAGGGCGGTGCGCGAGGTGAGCAGGTTGGTGTACCAGGATGGGTTTGTGATCCCGCCGTCGGCGGCGGAGGTGCATGGGATCACTATGGCCCAGGCCAGGGAGTGGGGAGGGGAGGCGTTGAGGCAATTGTTATCCGGATACTCCATGGTGCCCGGTGGGGTAAGGGAATTGTTGGTTTATCCCCACGCGTGTGGGGAACACCCTTCTCCTTATCATCCCCGGAAAGAACATTCTTTTGGCCCTGTAGAAATCCTCTTGATGAATCTCTCTGTCGGGGTGCTTACCGCCCCCCGAACCCCTCGCCACACGATAGGTCGTGGACTGCAACACACTCATTATAGTCATCGATTCTGCCTTCCCGCCCCTATCGTGATCCCGGGGGTCCGGGGGCAGCGCCCCCGGCCAAAGGGGTAGGAAGGCGGGTGACAAACGTCTCATCCACACAAGAGGAGAGGGTTTCTACAGAGTCATTCTTTCCTACCATGACCCCTGACCATGCAGTTCATCCTGACTGGCACCTGCACGGCACCAGAAACACAGAACAGAATCCTGCACCATCTCCTCGATCTCGACGGCGCGATCGGATGAACCTTCTATCTTCGACTTGCAAAAAACATCTGCGAGAAAAGTGCATTCTTTGAAAGGCGCCGGGGGGGAGATTTGAACTCCCGAGGTGCCAAGCACCAGTGGCTTTCGAGGCCACCGCCTTCCCGGACTAGACTACCCCGGCCCGTGCAGTAACAATATCTGTCAGTCGCTCTGATAACCTTTGCGATGGAATGCACTCTTCGGTTCCCCCGTGAGGGAGTTGTGCTCACCTACCATGGTGAGGAAGGCGACACCTGGGAGAAGGCGCTTCTTTGCCTCGGTATGAACCCTGACACCATGATCGTCTTTGTGGATAGGCGTCCGGTGGCCCAGGACGACGAGATAAAAACAGATGAGGCCGAGATAGTCTCGACCTGTTCGCGTGGTTGAGAGAATCAGGCGACAGGGCCTTCTTCTTTTGTGACGGTGACGAACATGTCGTCGACCCGCACCAGCATGCTTGCCATTTCAGACGCCGAGAGGATCGCCTGCTTCTTTACCCGTGCAGGCTCAAAGACCCGCTCGGCCTTCATGTCCACGACCTCGCCGGTGTAGACATTGAGCCCCGCGTACTTCTCGCCATTTGCATGGGCCGCCTTGAGGGCGACAACCTTGTCGATGGGGTCAAAGCCGGAGTTTTCGGCAAGGGTCTTTGGGATATACTCGAAGGCATCGGCGAATCCTTCCAGAGCAATCTGGGTCCGCCCGCCGACACTTGCTGCGTACTCCCTGATCTTGAGCATCATCTCGGTCTCGACCGAGCCGCCGCCGACCACGAACGTCCCGTCTTCCAGGGTATCCTGGACGACCCTGCGTGCGTCCTCAACCGCCCGCTCGAGTTCGTCGATGAGGTGCTGGGTCGAACCCCGCAGCAGGATCGTCGTCGCCTTCGGGTTCGGGCACTCGGCGATCTTGACCAGGTCGGTGTCCTCGATCTGCTCCACATATCCGGCTGAGCCGATCAACTCAGGGGAAAGCTCGTTGACCTTGTTGACGATGACAGCGTTGAGAGCCTTGGCCGCGAACTTCATGTCCTTCTCAGGAACATCTTCGACTGCGAAGATCCCGTACTTTGTCAGATAATACTGGACCGCGTCGGCGATCCCCTTCTGGCAGAGGAGCACATTGACACCCGCTGCCCTGACCTCGTCTGCCAGTTTCTTCAGGCTCTCGCGCTCCTGGTCGCCAAAGGCGTTGAGCTGCTGGCTCTCGGAGATCTTGATCTTCGACTTCACCTGGGTCTTGGTGACCTCCATGGGCTGGGCGAGGAGGGCAACCTTCGCATTCTCGACCTTCCGCGGCATCGCGTCGGCGACGCGCTTTTTGTTGATGACGACACCCTTGATGAGTTCCGCGTCGTCCATCGTCTCGCCGACGTCCTTGACGACCTTGACATCGTCCTCGTCGATGACCAGTTTGCCGTCCTTCTCCTCGGCGACCGCCTTGACGGCGTCGACGACGATCCCAGCGACCTTCTCCTTCACCGACTCGATCGACTTGCCGGTCATCGAGGTGGAGGCGATCTGCATGAGCACGTCCCGGTCTTCAGGAGTGACGGTGATGACCAGGTCGTTGAGGATCTCGAGGGCCTTGTCCAGACCTAACTGATAGCCCTGGGCAATGATCGTTGGGTGGATCTCCTGGTTGACCATGGTGCTGGCCTGCTCCATCAAGGCGCCGCCAAGGATGCAGGCGGTGGTGGTGCCGTCGCCGACCTCGTCATCCTGGGTCTCGGCGACCTCGACCATCATCTTGGCGCCCGGGTGCTGGACCGAGAGCTCGTGCAGGATGGTGGCCCCGTCATTGGTGATCGTCACGTCTCCGGTCGAGGAGACGAGCATCTTGTCCATGCCCCGGGGGCCGAGTGTGGTGCGCACAGCGGCAGCGATCGCCTTTGCTGCCATGATATTAGACTGCTGTGCCTCTGTCCCTTTGGTGCGTTCTACATTATCTCGTAAGATTACGACTGGCTGTCCAGCAAGCATAATAGAAACCTCCGATATCTCATTACTATGGATTAGAACTTCTATATATGGCGTTCGGTAGTGCCTCTCTCTTCCCCCTTTTTCACCCCAAAACCGGTACCTTCCAGGCCTCCCCGCGGCTTTCAGGGCTGAAAAGCAAAGGTCAAACCTCCTTGAGACGATCATTCTGGTATGCAGACAGACCGCGATCCCACCGCCGCCTTCACCAGAGTGGAGTGCGGGATCCTTGCCGCCGTCATTCTTCTCGCTGCTGGCGTTGTCATCTACGCTGAGAGTAGGCCAGCTGAAGCCCCAACTGGGGTGGTGATCGGCACCCTTGACCTCTCCGGGCATGCTGTCCTCATCGACGATCTCTATGGGCACGCCGCCGTGGCCGATCCTGGCCGGATGGGGGCGTTCTCGTGCTCGGTCCGCCTCTTCCCTGGTGACATGGGCGCCGTGGACATGGGGCGTCCGTCCGTCGGGATTGCGACAAAGACTGAGGAGTGGTCGTTCACGCGAGACGCCCCAGCTCCGCCCGCATGGACGATCACCAAACGGGTCAATGTCCCGCCCTTCCATACTGTGGACGACGACGACCTCCTTGAGCCAGGCGAAGCCTTCGTGCTCCTGGCCACGCTCGGGCGCACCCTACGTCCTGGTGAGACCTTCACTCTCTCGGTCGCCCCGCCAGGCGGAGTCGCCGCCTCGGCGGTCAGGACTGTTCCGTCGAAGGTGATCGGGGTGATGGCCCTTGCATAAGTCCGCTCTCATCGTCGGTGGCGGGGTCTATGGGGCCGCCTGCACCAGGTATCTCCTCGAAGAAGGATGGCGGTGCACCGTCGTCGATGAGGATCCGCTCTGCCTGGCTGCACGCGCGATTCTCACTGAAGGGACAGACGGAGAGGTCTCTTTTGTGCAGGGTGGGGTGGCCAGGGGCCTCGATCTCTTCACCTCCGATGCCCCTGATGCCCTGATCCCCACCGTCCCCTTCCATCTCCTCGCAGCCCTCGTCACCTGGTCGACGGGGCACCTCCCCTGGACTGAGGGTGCGGCTGCGGCTGCCGCGGCGATCTCTCCTACCCTTCTCGTCTCTTCTTCTGAGGGCACCCTCACCCTCTCGTACAACCGTGACGGAACATGCCTCCCTGCCTGCCCGGCCCCGCCGCGCTGTCCGGCGACCGGCGAGCACTGGCCCTGTCCGCTTCATGCCCTGCTGGCAGACGCCCTCCCTGGTGCGCTGGTCCTGGAGAGCGTGCAACTCGGCCCTGGCGTCGGGGGTCTTCGCGGCGGGGACGTTGCCGCCGTCCTTGCCCGTGCCCGCGAGGAGGAGACCCTTGTCGTCGGGACGGCCTGCCGGTGTCATGGGGTAGTGACGGCGTTGAAGAAGAGGGACCGGGTTCTTCAGAATTTCTGAATGGGGGATGAAAAAAAATCGTGGGGAATTCGCGCCCCCTGACCCCCGCGAGGGCGATCATTCTTTTTTGGGTGAGATCCGCCTCCTCCGATCTTCATGAGGGGGAGGCTCAGGGACAGGAAAGGTCCATGAGCATCGTCTCGGGTGTTCTCCGGTCTGCGATGGTTTGGAAAGTCCTCTTTCAGATTGACGTGCTCCAGAAGAGGTACTCTTCAATAGTCGGAAAAAGAGGCCTTGTAGAAATCCTCTTTATGTCTCTCTCTCTCTCTGGCGAGGGTGGCGTGCCGTCCCCAAACCCCCCACGTCATGATAAGGTCGAAGACGGCAGCGCCCCCGGCTAAAATGGTGGGAAGACGAGTGACACACATCCCCTCCGCACAAGAGGTGAGGGTCTCTCCAGAGCCAAAAAAGAGAGTTCAGTCGATCCTCGAGATCCTGCAGAGCGGGAAGACCGGCACTCCCTCGACGGTCCTGACATCCCGCTTGTCAAAGAGCACCCAGATGGCCACCGGCCGTGCCCCATGGGCACGGAGATAATCGACGACCTCGTGGAGGGTCTTGCCGGTGGTGATCACGTCGTCGACGATGACGCACGACTTGCCATCGACGCCGGCAAAACTCCCTGAGACCGATCCGATCTTCTTTTCGGCCGGGCTGTGTTTGGCCGGGTGATAGATGGCCAGGCGAGACCCTGTCTCCTCTGCGATGAGAGTGGCCAGCGGGACGCCGGAGAGTGAGATCCCGACCACAGTGTCGAACTCGGCCTCCTCAGCATTGAGGCTGACGTCTCCCCTCTCGACCGCGGAGAAGTACCGGTGAATGAGCATCATAGCCGTCATGTCGATCAGTTCGGCATCGCTGGAAACTACCGTCCAGTCGATATGCACGTCTTTGGGTGCCTCGGCCCCGGGCTGCTGGGTCAGCAACCAAGTCACCGTCTCCATTGAGAGTGAGAGTTCGTCTGCGATCTGCTCCTGGCTATGCCCTTCTGAGAGGAGGAGCTGTGCTTTGTTGATCAGTTCGTCGAGGGAAGACATACCAAATTGGTTTACGGACGGGTATATAACAGTTTGCGGGACCGGGGCGCTGTCCTAGTGATTTAAGAAGTGTGGAGATTTTCTGGCTCTGTTGAATTTTTCTCGCGGAGTATATCACCAGGTATAGAAGCGTGAACATCCACTCGAACAGGAATGCTTTATCCCAGAAATTCTGGTTGTGAGCACATCCCAGAACCCTCTGATCTGATCTGCGACTGGAAGAAGTTTATGAAGCACGGAGCTTTGTTGAAATCATCTGGATTGCTCTCTCAGCGGGGGAATGCCCGCCCCTCGCTCCCCGGCGAGAAGATGGGGAAGGCAGTTGAATCGCGTTTGCATCCAGAAAAAGTTAGGGTTTACCGGATCTGTAGATATCCTCACCTTTCGGGCACGAGCATGAATCACCTGTCACCCCAAAGTCAATTGATATATGTTATTCTGATTAATGGAAAGGGAAGATCATGGAGATCGCGTTCAGAGGCCTGTCCTTCTTTGTCAGAGACATGGAGCGTGCGAAGGAATTCTATATTGATGTCCTGGGACAGGAGGTGAGCCTGGACCTGGGGGTGAATGTCGAGTTTGTCGGCGGGCTCGCCCTCTGGGAACGTGGGTATGTGAACGACCTCCTCTTTGAGGGGAAGATGCCGGGAGATGAGGGGGTGCCCAGGATGGAGGTCTACTTCGAGACGAACGCGGTGAAGGAGGTGGCCGAACCGATGGACGCGGTGGTCCTCCGCCTCGCCGATAAAGGGCTCTCTGCGGACGAGATCGCAGAGCGGACCATGCTCCCCATGCCGGTGATCGAGGCATTCCTCCGAGGAGAGTGCTGTGACTGAGGTGCGGTGCAGGGAGGTGCAGCACTTCACCTCCCCCTGGCTTTGGGCGTTCCTGCTCTTCATTGCAGGATTGGCCTGGTGGGGCGCCGTGCAGCAACTTGTGCTGGGCATTCCCTTCGGGAACAAACCGGCGTCTGATGAGGGGGTAGCGATCATCACCCTTATTTTCGGGATACTCTTTCCCCTTTTCTTCGTCATCATGAATCTCACTGTTGAGGTGCGGGACGACGGGATCTATTACCGTTTCTTCCCTTTTCACCTCGTCTTTAGGGCGGTCCCCTGGGAGAAGATCAAGGACGTGGAGGCCTGCACCTACCGTCCCTTCGTCGAGTTCGGGGGGTGGGGGATCAGGTGGGGCGGTCCGAAACAGAGGGCCTACTCCACCGGTGGGAACCGTGGGGTGCGGGTGTACTGCAGGGACGGGAAGATGGTTCTCCTTGGGAGCCGTGACCCTGAGGCGCTTGTTGCTGCAGTGAACGCGAAAATGAGATGAGAGGCACTATGTGAAGGGCCTGGCAGAAGGTGCGAACTCTGCGCACCCCACTCATCTGTGATGAGGAACAGTGAGGAGAGGCGGAGCAGAGAACTTTCTTCATAAGGCTCAGTACAGGCCCTCACTAATTCCTGGTGTGAGTGCGACTCCCTCGCCTTACCTCAATATCTCGCCTGGGGCTCTGCCCCCGGAATCCCAGATCACGATAGAACTGGGAAGGCAGAATCGATGACCATAAAGAGAGTGCTGCCGTCTTCGACCTGTCGTGTGGCGGGGGTCCGGGGGGCGGCCAAGCCCCCCGTCAGAGAGATTCATCAAGAGGGTTTCCAACAAAGCCTGAACTTGGGGTTCATGCCCGATTCAACAGGAGCAATTATCCGGATTTCCTGTGATCCCAGGATCTCGTCCTGGAAAAGATCGCCGATCCCCCGAGCCTCACCGGCGTTTCCGCCTGATCTCTGACCCGCAGACCGGGCACTCGCCAGGTTCATGGTAGTACCGCCCGCACCCGGCGCAGCGGTACTTCCACTTCACCTTCTTTGCCCGCCGTTGCTGGATCGGGTGGGTTCTGACCCCAAGGTTGATCGCCGCGTTCTGGACTGCGAAGTCGTCGGTGTACAGCACGCCCTCCAGGTCGTGGGCCAGGGCCAGCACTTCGAGGTCGGTCGGGGAGAGAACGCCGATGTCCCGGCTCGACTCGGCTGCCTTTTCCGCCGCATGCCGCGCCTCAGGCGAGGGCTCGGTCACGGTCAGCCCCGAGGCCAGGAGTGCCTCGTAGCGGCACTTTGCCCTCAGGTCAACAAGTTCTGCCACGACCCGCGGGGAAGTGTAGATCTCGCCCTCGTACGGACGGTCCACGAAGAAGGCGGTGGCGTCGAGGACGATCTTCATGCCGAGAACACCGCCGGCGAGGTGCCAGAGACCGCGATCTCGTGACCGAAATGGGTAAGGAGTGCGCAGGTCGTCGCTGCATGGCTGGAAAGAGCCGGGGCGGTGTACCGCCCCCCGGCAAGAGCCAGGTAGATCAAGAGTTGGTCGGCCAGATGGACATCGACCTGGCCGGGGGTCTTGAGGGCGGCAAGAAGTTCCTGTGCCGCCGCCCGCCCCACCTTCTCGGCCGGCAGCCCCCGCTTGCCTAGGGCCACCCCGCCCTTTGGGCCGCACCAGGCCGTCACCGAGGTTCCGGTCCCAGGGCTGGCGGTCCGCACGATCTCGATCGGATAGTCGGGAAGCATGGCGGCCGCCGCCGCCGCCTGCCGCTCGGCCACATGCTCGGGGAGTCCTTGCGAACACGAGACGATCCCTCGGTGGTGAGGGACAGTGTCGAGGTCGAGTGGCCGCAAGGTCGACGGCTCCACCGTCACCCGCACCCGCCCCCCGCCCCGCGGGAAATACCCACGGTTAAGAACCTCTATCCTGACCTTTGCCCCATGGGCCTGCAGGACCGGGAGGAGCACCCTGGCACAATAGTCAATGGTCGGGCTCTTCTGGACCTCGGTCCCGCCGGAAAGGGTGATCGATCCCCCTGTTGCCAGGGCCACCGGGAGCCAGGCCTGTAGGACGAGCGGGATACTCCCGGCCGTCCCGATCGCGATCTCGCCCTCAGTCCGTCGCAGGTCGCCTGGGAGAAACGTGAGTTCAGTGCTCCCAACCGCACACCCCTCCATCTCGGCCCCGCAGGCCAGGGCCACCGCCCGCACCGCCGTGCAGTGCTGGGCCGCGAGCCCGGACTTCGGTCGTCCGGCCCTGATACGCGTGAGCCTGAGCGGAGTGCCGGTCAGCGCCGCCAGGGCGACGGCGGTCCGCACCACCTGGCCGCCGCCCTCCCCCATCGACCCGTCGATCTCTAACATTTCTTGAGTGCTGCTGCAATACACCTGGCCGCCGAGACCTCAGAGCACGCCCGCTCGATGGTGTCAGAGCAGACCAGGCTCCTCACCCCCGCACTGCGGAGATGGACATAGGCCCCGCCGGTGAAGACCCCGTGGACGCAGGCCGCATGGACTTCAGCCGCCCCCTGGGCATAGAGCATCTTCGTTGCCGTCGCCAGCGTCCCGCCGGTCGCGATGATATCGTCGACGATCACGACGACCCGGCCAGAGACGTCAAAGGTCTTTGGCTCCATCCTCACCTCTTCGCCAGAGAGCCTGGTCTTCTTGAGATAATCGGTCTGCCACCCGCCGGCCGCCGCCACCTCGGCGGCGAACTCGGCCGCCCCCGCGTCGGGTGCAAGGATGAGCGGGTCTTCGAAACCTTTCGTCTTGAGGTACTCCCCGATCTCCTCGGCCAGGGAGAGGTCATGGGCCTGGCACTCAAAGTACCGGGCGATGTCCCGCTCATGGATGTTGACGGTGATCACGTCGGTGACCCCTCTGGACAATGCCCGTGCCGCGACCCTGGCGCTCACCGGCTCCCCGTCCTTGAACTTCTTGTCCTGCCGTGCGTACCCGAGGTACGGGATGACCAGCGTATTGGTGGTCGTCTCGCAGGCATCGACGAGGAGCATCAGCTGGATGAACGCGTCATTGTCGGTGACACTTCCGACGATCACGGTTTCCTCATCAAGAGGGTCGAGGACCTGCAGGTAGAGCTCCCCGTCAGGGAAGCGGGCGAAGCGGGTGTCGGCCACCTGGACCCCGAGTTCGTCGGCGATCCGGACAGCGAGTATCTGGGATTGTTCTGTGCATACGACCTTCATTTCTGGTTTTTCCTCCAGCTGAAACTACTTAAACTATCATGAAAATAGTATTTAAGTATCATTGCCCAATGAGGTTGCACCAATAATGGAAAAGACTGTTTCTGACAACCTTGAGAAGAATGTGGACGAG
>JAQVHG010000288.1 GCA_028696365.1 Methanofollis sp. | reverse complement strand
TGTGGTCTCTGGCACGCACATGGCCGACGACATCGTGAAGATGCGCTCGATCACATCGCTGCAGGGTTCAGACCTCGAGATCGACACCACCCGCGGCGTCCATATCAACGGGGTCAGCGTCATCCAGCCAGACATTGTCTGTTCAAACGGCGTCTGCCATGTCATCGAGTCGGTGCTGGTTCCAAAGTAACTCTTTTTTTTGGTTCTCAGGTCATCGAAATGATCAGATATGTGGTCACAGTGCTGTGACCGACATATGAGACCCCAGGTTCATCTAAGCGCTGAGATCTCTTCTCAGAGATCACTCTGCTGATGAGAGGCAGCGGTTCCCCTCGCATTCGAGGAGCACCCAGAGGGCGCGGCATATTCCTGCTCCTCCGCCCTCACCGCCAGCGTGCCGAGTTCATGCCTCATCCAGAGGAACCCAATCGCATTGCCGACCACCTCGCCGACGACGATCCCCCACCAGACCCCAGTCACGCCAAAACCCATGACGTCCCCGAGGAGGTAGGCGAGACAACTCACCATCCCGACCCCAAGGGAGGTGACAGTCAGGGAGGCGATCCCCCGGCCAGAGGCCATGAAGAACGCCCCAGCCAGGACTCCCAGTGGGACGGCCGGGAAGAATATACAGACCGTCCTGAGGAAAGTGACGATCTCGGGGGCGATGCCTGCACAGGCCTCAGAGTAGGTGAAGATCAGGGTGATCTGCGGGGCGAAGACGAAGACCGTGGCACTCAGCAGGGCACCGATCCCCACCCCCAGGCGTACCGCATACCTGAAGACCTCTTCGAGTTTCTGGTAGAGTTTTGCCCCAATCGCGGCACCTGCCACCATCATTACGGCCGACGAGAGCGCGAAGAGCGGGACCAGCACGAAGGTGACGACCCGCCACCCCGAAGTGTAGACCGCGATGGCCGTATCCCCCGCGATGGTAGAGAGGATCGCGTTGATCACGATAACAACGGCCGAAATCAAGGAACATCCAAGCGTGTTTGGGATGCTGACCTTGATGATCTCAGAGATGACCGGCCACCTGACCGGCGTCCTCTTGAACGAGAGAGTGACATAGGTATCTTTTCTGACGACAAACCAGTAGACCATCACCAGGAACTCTGCGATCAAAGAGATCACAGTCGCCCACGCCGCACCGGCGACCCCCATCCCGGCGCCGTAAATGAGTAGCGGGTCAAGGATGAAGTTGATCACTTCGGCGGCGATGATGACCTCCATCACCCGCCTGGTGTCCCCCTCTCCCTTCAGCACCCCATAGGCAAGTTCGGAGAAGAAGACGATCGCCGAGGCTCCAAAGATGATCTTTGTATATACTGAGGCAAGGGTGGCGGCCTCACCGTCCCCGAAGAGGCCGAAGATATTCTCGGAGAAGAGCACCATAGAGACCGTGAAGACCACAGCAAGGAGCGCAGCAAGGATCAGACCCTGTGCTGCGACGCCATTGGCTCCTCTTTGGTCATTTCTGCCGATCCTTCGGGCGATGGCCGTTCCGACCCCTACGCCCAGACCTTCGCCGCACCCGACCATGATCATATAGAGCGGGAAGGCGAGTCCGACAGCGGCAAGGGCTTCCTCGCCAAGGCCCGACACCCAGATGGCGTCTACAATGTTGAAGGCCGAGAGGAGGAGCATGGAGACGACCAGCGGACCTGAGAGTTTCCAGATCGCAGTCTTGGGATCTCCTTTTAGGAGAGCCACACCTTTTGTCTCATTATTTTTCTGGTTTTTTTCTACGTTCCTGATATCCCTCTTTCATTCGAAATTATCACGGCAGATAGCATGGACTGGTCAACATCGATTGCAGGACTGAAACATGGCTTGAAATGCTGGAGAGAAAATAACCATCTTTCCAGGCCAGAAGGGCCCTGATGAGGTCTGAAAATATTGTCTATAGATCTTAGAATGTTCTATAGGCTACCTGAGTATCAGTCATGAGAAACCCTAAGGCATCAAACAGACCATGACCCATGCCATCAGGCACGTGTTGGCTAATAATTTATACTATATATGTCGTTAAACCTATATAGTGGTTCCGGGCTTCTCTCTCCTGGTCTTTTTAATGAATAGGTAGAATCCCGGCGGGTTTTGTAGAAGCAGGCATGAGACAAGACACGCCACAAGCTGATGAAAATTTCTCATCAAAGTCATCCCAAAACTCTCTCGATCTCTCCGTCTCAGAAGATAGCAATGGATATGATAGGGATATACTCCCTTTTTCGTTGCGGGTCCATGCATTCATGCCTTCCAACACCACCGCGCCGGGGGCAGGGTTCCCTGGCCCAATAGATGGAGATAGGTTTGGGAAGGCTGAGTACGATCCTGAAACGCAGGATGCCCCCCATTGTATTTCTTCACGCCGGGATCTGGGTAGCGGCACGCCATCGGCGGAGAACACAATCTTGAGGATTTCTATGAAGCCATTGCGAGAGATTCTATAGAGTCAGACGAAATTATGGGAACTTATCTTCGAGAAAAAGCGCGCCCTGACTTGATCTACTCCCATGTGGACGGAACCACTCCATCAAGACAGAACACGAGATCGTGCAGATATGATCAGGTAGAATTGAGGAATATATTTTCTCGATAATTAGAGGGAGATCGCAGAAGGCGTATATACAACCCTGGATAGATTTCTGGTCGCGGACACTCAAACGAGTGTTCCTTCGGGGCCGGAGAACGTGACCAAGATGCTTCCCGGCTCCGAAGTACCGCCCGAAGGCTATGGTGCTGTTGGTTATCATTCGTGATAGCCATATGAATTTTCGTCAGATGATTCCCACGGTGATGCCACCCATGACAATGCCCGTGCCATCAGGGAAGCGAAGTAGGATGTGTCTCGGTATCTCCGATAGAAATTATCGATTTATTCTTTTTTTTAGAAAAGAATGGTTCTGTAGAATCTTTCACTTCTTGTGTGGGGGAGATGTGCGTCACCCGCCTTCCCCATCATCTCGCCGGGGGCGCTGCCCCCCGCCAAAGAGATTCATCAAGAGGATTTCTACAGAGTCAAAAGAATCTCATTTTCACTATTTGATGACTAAAAAAACTTGAAAATTTAGGAGAAAACTATGACCTCGAAAAAAAGTCACCCTAATATCAAATTAGGACTGATCCTCCTCGGCATCGCTTTCCTCCTCTTTGTGGCATACGCAGGGTATGAGCTGTACCG
>JAQVHG010000287.1 GCA_028696365.1 Methanofollis sp. | reverse complement strand
TGTCGTGGCGGTGAGTGAACGCACCGGGTTAACCTTCAGGCTATTGGCCAGATTTAGATTGAGCGGACCGTCGAAGACCGTCTCGTTGTCCAGGTACATGATCATTTCATGGTTCTGGGGATCGTTGACGGCATTGGACGAGATCGCCGCCTCCTGGAAGGCCTTCGCGCCTGCCTCGTCAAGGGTGAAGCCCACGCCCCATGTACCATACTGAGGGCTCTTCTCAGGCGTGCCGACGCTGGTGATCGAGTCGCCGAAGAGGACATGCTGGGTCTGGTTCCCGGTTGTCTGGATCCTGATCTCGAACTTGCCCTGCTTGCCGACGATCTCGTTGGCCGTCTCCATATCGACGCCGGCAAGTTCAACCCTCACATATCTCGTGATCCCGTTGAGCCCGGTGAGGATGTTCACCCGCGCATCCTTGGTGCCAAGGCTGTTCACCTTCTCGTCAAGGACCCGCTTCACCGACTCAGCCGTATCCTTGGAAACACCAAGGTTGACGGTTACGACCTCGGCCCCGAGCTGCTCAAAGAGCGGCCTGAGTTCGGCCTCGGTCATCGGCGTCCTCACCTCAAGCTGATCTGGCCCGACTGGGATTACCTCAGCATCCAACTGCTCGGTGAGGTTGGTTGCGATCTCCTGGAGCGGCTGGCCGGTCTGGACCGTGACCACCTCGGCCTGGAATTCCATCTGGAGCCATGAACCCTCCTGGAGATCGAGACCATACTGGAGGTTGGTCGCAAACTGCCCGTTCTCATCGAAGTGCGGCCCGATCGCAAAGATCGAGAAGATCACCAGGGCGACCATCAGGACGACGCGCCAGTCTCTGGAAAGTTTCCTGAGCACGCTATCTTCTTTCATGCGCGCCCTCCGTTCTTCTGCAGCAGATATCCTTTAAGAATACCGGCATTCAGCACCCACGTGTTCATCAGGTCGACAAAGAGCCCGATAAGGAGCACCGCAGAGATCTGCGCAATGACCTCAACCTGCCCAAAGGCCGTGACTACAAACATCGCCGCGATCGCTGCGATTGTCGTGGTCGTCATGATGATCCCGGTCCTGAAGGCTCCGGCGAGTTTCTCATCCAGTTTACCCTGCCTTTTGAGGAGCCGGGTCGTAAGGAGAATGTCGCTGTCCACCGAATACCCGATGAGCATCAAGAGCGCCGCCGTCGTCGGGAGGGTAAGTTGGATCCCGAAGATAGTCATAATCGCGGCGGTGATGATGATATCGGAGAGCGCTGAGAGCACCACTGCAAGAGACGGAACCACGTCTCTAAAGGCCAGGAAGACTACGATGCCCATCCCGATGAAGGAGAAGACCAGGGCAAGGAGGGCCTGCTGCTGGAGGGCCTCACCGAAAGCCTCACCGATCTGATCGATCTTCGGATCCGGGTATCGGTCGTTGACCATCCCGACGAGCTCTTGCTGCTTGTCGTCGTCCATCGGACCGAACCTGATATATTTTCCGCCATTCAGCCCTTCACCCACTGAAGTGAGAGGGAATCCGGCAAAGTACGCCTCAATATCCTCGACACTGTCATCTGTCATGACAGTGACTGCCGTCCCGCCGGCAAAATCTATGCCAGGCGTGAGCAGTGTCCCGGTAGTCAGCCAGTTGATACCCAACAGGCCGATTGCCAGGAGAAGCACGATGAGTGGCACCGCCACCATCTGCTTTGGGGCATATTTATTGACATCGTAGATATCAAAACCCATAACTACATACTCTGCAGAAGAGGGGATTAATATTTGGATAACGTCTTCTGTTTTCGTTTCCTGGCGCGATCTCATCGGTGCATGCCTTCTAAATCATTTTTTTTCCGATGGGATGACAAAGAATACAAGAATAAATCAGAATCTTTATATGGCGTATCATTCAAACACCCATTCATGCGGTCGCCGGCCGATATCAGGACAGAGATTGAGGCCCGCCTGAGAAAGTATCTCTCCAGAGACGATACCGGTATCAGGCACGAGTTGCTCTCATTCTTTGTGAAAATGAAGACGACGACAATACCAGAAATCTACGAGAAGATCTCTGAGAGTTTTGAGATCAGCTACCATTCTGTAGCCTCAATGGTGGGCATCATCGCCTCCAGAATCGGTGTCCTCCATGTAAAGCGGGACCCTGAGGGGTCAAATGCCGTCTACGAGATCAAGGACGCGTACGTCGGGATGGTCACGCGCCTCCTGCAGTGCGCCTGAACCCTGATCACAATGGTTTTTACTTCTCCTGTATCGAAGTATATAGAATGATGCAGGGCGGAAGTGACCTCTCTCCTGAGAGGATCACGGTTTCACCAGACGTGATCTCCTATGTCGAGGGGCGAGACTGCGACTTCAGGGTATGTACCTCATGTGGAGGGCCAGTCCTCCTCCCGGTTGCGGTCAAACCCCCGAAGTACACCGATGTCCAGGTGAGGGCAGGACGGCACATGATCTATATCTCAATGTACCAGGCACCGTACATCGACGTCATCGGGATGAACATGGTGCCCTCGTACTACCAGGAGTAGCCGATGCCATTTGTCGAAGTCCCGCACCCTGCTGATGTCAAGGTGCGCGTCTGGGCAGATGACACCGCCAATCTCTTTGCCGAAGCAGCGAAAGCGATGTTCTCGGTCATGTACGTCAACGGCGAGGACCAGGGAGTGGTGCGAACCCTCTCTGTCTCCTCAGACAACCTCACCTCTCTAATGGTCGACTTCCTCTCAGAACTTCTCTTTCTCTCTGAGGTCGACCGTGTGGTCTTCTCTGACTTTGAGGTCAGGATCGACGGGACCGAACTTGAAGCCAGAGCCATTGGCGAACCTTTCAATCCTGCGCGGCACCTCGGGGGGATGGAGATCAAGGGGATCTCGTACTCAGGGCTCGGGATCTTCAAGGATGGAGAACAATTTTGTAGTGAGATACTCTTTGATGTGTGAGATGGGTCTGATGCTTGAGGGGATGAAGAGAATTGATGAGGTAGAGTGGGAAGTGCCGGTCGGGTATGTGCCAAAGATGCGCGTCCCTGGGCGGTTCTTCCTCTCTGAAGACCTTGCAGAGACACTTGAAGCTGGCGCCATTCAACAACTGGCAAATGTCGCCACCTTGCCAGGAATCGTCAGGTATTCTCTTGCCATGCCTGACATCCACTCTGGATACGGCTTTCCGATCGGGGGCGTCGCCGCCTTCAGGGAAGAG
>JAQVHG010000286.1 GCA_028696365.1 Methanofollis sp. | reverse complement strand
CCAGGTGAGTCTGGAACGATATCAGGAGACGCAGATGGCGGCGGCGGAGGCGGACGACCCCCAGACCACTTCCTCGCCATCCAAACCCACCGTCCTCTATGGCCTCAGCGCACTCTATGCATACACTGCCCTCATCGGGGTCTTTCTCGGGGCGGCGATGGGGTTTGACTCGGTGACCCATGAGAAGGAGAGCAAGTCGCTCAAGCTCCTCCTCTCTCATCCCATCTATCGCGACGAAGTCATTACTGGCAAGGCCCTCGGCGCCGCCGGGGCAATCTCCCTGGCGACAGGGATCATCCTCGTCTTCATCTTTGCCGTCCTCCTCATCTCCGGGATCGTCCCGAGTCCTGACGAGAGTTTCAGGCTTGTCCTGGGTGGAGGAGTGGCCTTCTTATTCATCTTCTCTTTCTACTCTCTTGCCCTCTTCTTCTCGACGATCGCCCCAAACAGCGGGAGCGCCCTTGTATCATCCCTCCTTCTCATCATCATCCTCTACGCTGTCGTCCCGACCATCGGCAACGGTGGTCCGGTCACCGTCCTGCTCATCGGGGAACCACCTGAGCTCCCCGACTACCCCACCGAGACCGAGACAATCACCATAGAGGATCCAGAAGATCCTTCAAAAGTCATAGAAGTCCAGGAGGTCAGGTGGGTCTATCTCGATTCCAGCCCCAATGAAGAAATGGAAGCGTACGAAGAGGCATCACGTGCCTACACCTGGCGACGCGGCATCGTCAATGGCATCGCAACTCTCGTCTCACCCTATCAAAACTACATGGAGATCCTCTCTCCAGTGAACACCCCAAACCTTCTCCTCCGTCCAGACCTGATCAGGAACATAATCGCCTTCTTCGCCTTCCCGCTGATCTTCTTCGGGCTTGCGTGGGTGCGGTTCGCACGGGAGGATGTCAGATGACGATGTATACCGGCGCAGGGGGTGACCTGCAATGAGGACGCAGGCCCTGGGCATCATCACGGCCAAGGAGTTCCGTGACCACCTGAAAAGCAGGCGCTTCCTCACGATCCTTGCCGTCTTCCTCATCGTCGCAAGTCTCGGGATGATCGCGGGCACCGTCCAGTACCAGAAAGATCTGGACGAATACAATGAGGCGCAGGTGCTCGCATCTGGTGAAGAAGAGCCCGTCAACACCAGATACGCCCCCTCCTCTTCACGCCCCTCCATCATGAAAGTCTTCGAACAAATGGGGTCCATGACCACCATCATCGGGAGTTTCCTAGGGCTGGCGATGGGGTTTGACCTCGTGACCAGGGAGAAGGAGAGCAAATCGCTCAAGATGCTCCTCTCTCATCCCATCTTTCGCGACGAGGTGATCACCGGGAAACTTCTCGGAGGGGCGGCGGCAATCGCCCTTGCAGGCGCCATCACCGTGGGTATCGCCCTCGCCGTCCTGCTCATCGGAGGGATCGTGCTCAGTTCTGTCGAGATGATGAAGGTGCTCCTCTTCGGGGTGTTCACCTTCCTCTTCATCTTCTCACCCTTCGTGGTCGCCCTCTTCTTCTCGACCGTGGCAAAAAATAGCGGGATGGCCCTTGTCGCATCCCTCGCCCTCGTCGTCGTCACCGTGCTCGTCATCCCGCTCATCTTCAACATCCCCATGGTCACCGAAACCATCCTTGGCGAACCTCCTGAGTTTCCTGAAGAGGCAAATGCAGAAGAGATCGCGGAGTACGAGAAGCAGATGCAGGCCTACTATGACGCACGAACCACCCTCAGACGCACGGTGATGCTCATCTCGCCGTCCTGGAATTATGATCAGATCCTTGAAACCATGATACCAGACAACCGTAACAGAGACGATATATCTGATGATACAGATGAGCCCGGAATCTCCGCAATCTTCGAGATGATCGCCGATCTCTCGCATCACCTGATCGCACTTCTTGTAATCCCTGCGGCCTTCTTCGGGCTCGCGTGGGTGAAGTTCGCACGGGAGGATATTCGATGAGAGGACACCCCCTCAAAGTGATCGCGGGCAAGGAGTTCCGCGACCATGTGAGGAGCAGACGGTTCCTCATCCTCTTTGGGATACTCCTCATCATCGCCCTCACCGGTCTTGTCACCGGCATGGTCCAGTACCAGAAAAACCTGGACGACTACAACGAGGCCCATGTAGACGTGAGCGAAGAAGAGTTACAGGTCAGGGCCATCGGCACAAAGCCCTCCCCCCTCTCGGCCTTCGCCCAGATGAGCTCACTCATCGGGACACTCGGGGCGGTGCTCGGGATCGCGATGGGGTTCGACCTCGTGACGAAGGAAAAGGAGAGCAAGTCGCTCAAACTTCTTCTCTCCCATCCAGTGTACCGCGACGAGGTGATCACCGGGAAACTTCTCGGTGGAGCGGGGGCCATCGCCCTGGCGATGGGGATCGTGCTCGTCCTCTCCCTTGCCATCCTCCTCATCTTCGGGGCCGTCCCCTCGTTCGAGGAGAGCGTGCAGATCCTCCTTTTCACCGGGCTCTCGTTCCTGATGATCCTCTCCTTCTTCGTCCTCGCCCTCTTCTTCTCGACGATCGCCCCAAACAGCGGGAGCGCCCTGGTCTCGACATTCGTCATCTTCATCGCCCTCTCTTCCCTGACCACCCTGGTCCTCACTACGCCGGCGATCAACCTGCTCATCGGTGACAATCCCACCAGTCCGCTCTCAAGTGACAGGATATTGAGTCCTGAGGAGAAGATCGAAGAAGAGGTCCAGTGGGACGAATACAGAGAACAGAGTCTCGCCTACCAGCAGAGGCGCCAGATGGTCGAGGATACGTTCTACCTCATTTCGCCGGACAAAAACTACCAGAAACTCAGCCTCGCCGTCACCGACCCCTCCCTTGCGGCGGCCTCATTCTCAGAGGGTGCGACCTCCCTCTCTGAAGAAAGGGCGAAGCCGGAGAACAGTCTCCAGACGCTTGTCAGACTTTTCGAGATGCTCTCCACGCAGATCTTCACGCTCTTCGCCTTCCCGGCAGTCTTCTTCGGGCTTGCGTGGGTGCGGTTCGCACGGGAGGATATCAGATGAGACTCCAGACACTCAAAGCAATCGCGGGCAAGGAGTTCCGGGACCATGTGAGGAGCAGACGGTTCCTCGCGCTCCTTGCCGTCATCCTGATCATCTCCGGGATGGGCATGGTCTCAGGCACGGTCATGTTCCAGGAGAGTCTTGAGAGATATCATGACGCCCTGACCGTCGTCTCA
>JAQVHG010000285.1 GCA_028696365.1 Methanofollis sp. | reverse complement strand
CCCGCGAGAGCCCGTCAGAGACCTATTATGAGGCGGCGACCGCTGCCGGAGCAGAGGTCAGGGTCCATGACCCGTGGGTCAGGGGTGCGGAAGGCGTAACCATCTCCGACGACCTCGAAGCCGTGCTCTCAGGTGCCGACGCCGTCGCCCTCTTCACCGCCCACCACGCATACCACAGCCTCGACCCCAAGAGACTGAAGGCCCTCTGCGGGTGCGACCACCCGGCCGTCATCGACGGGCGCAACCTCGTCGTGCCCGACCCCTGGATCGAGGCCGGGTTTGCATACCGCGGCATCGGGAGAGGCGACAGAAACACCCACACACTCAGGTGACCACCCATGAAAATTCTGCTCGTCTCCACCCAGGACTACATCCACCACCCGGTCCCCTCCCGCCACCACTACATCTTCGAAGAACTCGCCACCAGGCACGAGGTCCATGTCCCTCACTTCCATGTGAGCGACGGGCCTGAGAGGCCCACCCGCCTCCATGTCCACGAGGCGACCCTCTTCCCCTTCAAAAATCCGGCCTTCCATTACACCGCAAACGCCCCCTATCATGCGGCGGTGATGAGCCGGATCATCAGGGAACATGAGATCGACGTGGTGGTGGCTGCACATGTCCTCGCCGGCACCGCGGCGATCAGGGCGGCGAAACGAGCAGACATCCCTGTTCTTTTCGACCTCAAAGATTGGTTTCCTGACTCTGCAGCAGCATATTACAAGAACCGGTACATACGAAAACTCGTCCACGACACCGTCTGGGCGATCACCAGCCATAACCTGAGCAACAGCGATCACATCACCACCGTCTCCCCCTCCCTTGCCAGACAACTCGGGCAATACGGGTATGAGGCCGAGGTGATCACCAACGGGGTCAACACTGACCTTTTCAGACCGATGGACGGATCAGACATGCGCCGGAAACTCGGGATCCCTGAAGACGACTATGTAATCGGGTTTGCCGGGTCTGTGGAACGGTGGTATGCCGTGGACAATCTGGTCCGCGTCCTCCCTGCACTCAGGGCACGCTATGGCAGGGTGCACCTCCTCATCGTGGGAGGTTCACTCTTCACCGACTACCTTGACGAGATCAGGGCCATCGTCACGACCCTTGGTATGGAAAAACATGTCACCTTCACCGGGACCGTGGAGCATGCAGCGCTGCCAGAGTTCATCGCCGCCATGGACCTCTGCACCATCCCTCTCTCCCCACCTCAATGGGCGAACATCGCCCTCCCAAACAAGTTCTTTGAGTACTCGGCCTGCGGCAAACCCATCCTCTCCAGGCCCATCCCTGACATGGAGGCGATCGGGGGCGATCATCTCTCCATCTACCGCGATGAGACCGAATTCATCGAAGAAGTGGGGGTCAGGATCCAGGAAAGAGGAACAACCTCCATCGACGCAGAACGGTTCAGCTGGAAAAAGCGCGCTGTCGAGATGGAGGCCGTGCTCGAGGCCCTTCTCAGATGAGAGTACTGCAACCCGGCGCGGAGTGCGTCCGGAGAAACAACCCAATATATAAATCCACAGTGATGGAAACAGAGATCTAAGGAGTTTACATGCCGCCTTTTGACCAGAACATCAGAAACAAGATCATCATCATCGGCTTAGTCGCCATATTCACTGTGCTTGCACTCTGGATTCGGCTCATCCCGATGGATGCTCTCACTGCATCAGGAGAGGTGAACCTCCTCGGCAATGATGCATGGTACAACTTCAGGCAGGTCGAATTACTCGTCGCCACCGGGCTGAGTTATGCCTGGTTCGACCCGATGACCCTGTATCCGACCGGCGATACCATTTACTGGGGGCCGCTCTTCCCCATCATCGCAGCGGTCATCACCATCCTCTCAGGAGCATCGACCACATTTGAGATGAGCGTTGCCAGCTCAATGGTCCCCCCTCTGATGGGTGCGGCGATGGTCCCGGTCGTCTACCTCATCGGAAAAAGACTTGGCGACTGGAAGAGCGGGCTCTTTGCCGCTGCATTCGTGATTTTCATCGGGGGTTCATATTTTCAACGCTCAGTCTTCGGTTTTCTCGACCACCATATCGCAGAGACCCTCTTCTCGACGATCTTTGCCCTTGCATATATCGTCGCGATCTCAAAAGGGCGCGAAAAAAGTGTAGATCTTAAGTCCATCGAGACTCTGAAGCGCCCGGTATTCCTTGGTGCGGTCGCGGGTGTCGCGTATCTCCTCGGGCTCTTCGTGATGCCGACAATGATCCTCTTCGCCATGATCGTAGCCATCTACACCCTCTTCCAGTATCTCCTTGACGCCTGGCAGGGACGAGAAAGTACCGACCTCTTAGTGATTAACACGGTGCTCTTCGCAGTGGCAACTATTGGGCTTCTCCTCTTTGGAATAAAACACGATGGGTTTGGCCTCTCACGGTACACCCTCGGACATGTGGCCGCGTATCTCACGGTCATCATCGGCACCGTGGGCCTTCACCTCCTTGCGCAGGTCACAAAAGAGAAGCCGAAATACTTCTATCCCCTTATCCTTGCCATTACGGGGATGGTCATCGCCGTCCTGCTCAAAGTTATGGCACCTGTTCTCTTCGACGTCCTCATCGGGAACTTCTTCTCCTTCTTCGGTCAGACTGCAGAGACCAACACCGTTCAAGAAGCAATGCCCTGGAGCCTTAATTCGGCCTGGGGCACCTACGGCTACGGTCTGGTCCTGATGATCGGTGGTTTTGCCGTCCTTGGCTATACAACAATTATGAAGCGGCGGCCAGACCACCTCTTTGTTCTCATCTGGTCGGCACTGATCCTCCTCTCCACCTGGCAGCATGTCAGATACGGTTACTACCTTGCCGCGAATGTCGCCCTCCTTGCAGGGCTCTGTGCCGGCATGGTCTTTGACTGGGGATGGAAGGGGCTTGCCGCACCAAAGAAGAAGGCCAAGCCAGAGAAAGAAAAGAAGAATCCTGGAAAAGGAAAAAAGAAGACCACCCAGAAAAAACCTGAGAAGAAATCGGCTTGGACTAACCCTCTTGGGATTCTTGGCATGATCGTGGTCGGGATCCTCTCTGTCGTCTTCGTCGTCACTTCAGCCCAGTCAGGGTATCTCTATGCCACCTATTTCTGTAGCGGGATGGACGCCCCTGACGACCAGCAGTGGCAGGAGGCGCTCTTCTGGATGGAAGAGAATACGCCTAACCCTGGCGTCGACTATTACAAGGTCTACGAGAAGGATGGCTATGAGTACC
>JAQVHG010000027.1 GCA_028696365.1 Methanofollis sp. | reverse complement strand
CTTGACCTTTATCGCATCTTTTTCCGAACGCACCCGGTTGACGACCAGGTGCACGGTGGGGATGCCCAGTTCCTTTGTAAGCACCGCTGCGTGTTTGGCCACCTGCACTGCGTTAAACGTCGGGTCAGTGACCAGTACCGCCTGGTCAAATCCCTGCGCAATCGATCTCCCGAAATGCTCCACCCCGGCTTGCGTATCCATCAGGATCACCTCGCCCTCTCGCAGGTTGATATACCGGACAACTGATTCAAGCAATGCATTTTCCGGGCAGAGACAACCCGTCGCCGCCTGTACGACCGTCCCCATCACAAGGATGTTCACGCCGCCCGGACCTTTGATCCCGAACCGTTCCACCACATCGGAGACGTCAGGGTTGAGCGTCATCATAAGCCCCCACCCGGCGCCAGGTCGGGCACCGGTCTTCTCTTCCACATAATCGAGGTTTTTCGTCAGCGGCACAATGGCATCGCTTCTCTCGCGTGGCATACCCATCGCATAGGGCAGGTTCATCTGCGGGTCTTCATCCACGGCAAGAACAGTATGACCGTCCCGCGCCAGAAGATGCGAGAGGAGTGCGGTGATCGTGGTCTTGCCGACACCGCCTTTTCCGGCAATAACCACGCGGAACCCTTTTTCCGGTCCTTTATGGATATTCTGGCCGATCGTATGGGCAGCATCAAGAATCTTTTCCTTCTGGTCCTTGCTTTCACACATGGTTACCTTCACCTTCTGTTTTCATATGTGCCCGGATCTCCATATCTGCACATTTTTTTGCCCTGCACGCCGGACAGAACCCTGCAAGGTCGGATCGAATCGGCGGCATCAACGTGTTCTGGACAGACACCGCCAGGGCCTCAGGCGTATAATACTTCCCGCAGGAACTGCACCGTTTCAGGGGTATTTTTATGCCTCCCCATGAGTGTAGAACCCGTTCGCCATTGCGGTCTTCGATCTGGATCGCATGCGTGGGGCAGACGTTCGCACAGGCACCACATCCGAGACAGTCTGTGTTCGCCTCGAAGTACGGCGTATTGACCACCGTATATGGGCCGCGGTTGATGAAATTGATCGCACCGGCTCCCATGATCTCGGTACAGACCCGCACGCAGAGCCCGCAGAGCACACATTTGCCGCCGAGGGCATCCTCAATGTCGATCTTTTTCAAAAAACTTGTCTTTGTAACGCCGTAACGAGCCGCCATCTCTTTGATTGTCTCTGACTTTGGCGCCTCTGCAAGATAGAGTTCGAATAAAACGTTCCGATACTTCACGACCTCAGGCGTGTCAGTACAGACCTCAAGCCCTTCTGTCGCACGCAGACTACAGGCTGTGGTCATTGAAGTTCTCCCGTGATCGGTGGCCTCTACCATACAGAGCCTACAGCCACCGTACGGCTCGAGCGACGCCTCATAGCAGAGGTGCGGGATCGCGACTCCTTCACGCAGTGCCACCGACAGGACAATCTCCCCCTCGCGTGCCATGCATTTTTTGCCGTTGATGAGTATAGTGATCGGTTTTTCCGGCTGGTCTCTCCGACCTACCTCTCCATACGTCATCTTCTCACCCGTGCATCATATTCTTCCCTGAAATACGCAAGCGTCGTCAGCACAGGGTTTGGTGCCGACTGGCCAAGCCCGCACAGCGAGGTCTTTTTGATCGTATCGGCCAGCAACTCCAGGGTCTCGAGATCGTTTTCCTTGCCTTTTCCCGCCATGATCTTGTTGAGCAGGAGCAGCGTGTGCTTCAGTCCCTCTCGACAGGGAACGCATTTCCCGCAGGACTCGCCGGTTGCAAAGTTGATGAAATAACGGGCAATGTCGACCATGTTCGTCTCCTCGTCCATCACCACGATCCCCCCAGAACCCATGATCGATCCGACGCGGTTGAGACTTTCGTAGTCCATCGGCATATCAAACAACCTGGTGGGGATACAGCCTCCAGACGGCCCCCCAGTCTGCACGGCCTTTACGTTTTTTCCGTTGGCACCGCCGTTGCCGATCTCGTAGACGATCGTGTTCAGCGACGTTCCGAGCGGCACCTCCACAAGGCCGACACGGTCGACCGCTCCTACGAGGGAAAAGACCTTGGTGCCGGTGTTCTTCTCGGTCCCAATCTCTGCAAACCAATCGCCGCCGTTCTGGATGATGACCGGCACGTTGCACCATGTCTCGACATTGTTGAGAACAGTGGGTCTTCCCCAGAGCCCTCCTCCCAGATCGGTCAACCTTGGAGGGCGGGGATGAGGACGGCCGGTTTTGCCCTCTATGGACGCAACCAGTGCTGTCGACTCCCCGCAGACGAACGCCCCAGCACCGGTTACGATCCTGATATCAAAATCAAATCCCGTGTCGAAGATGTCTTTGCCAAGCAGTCCGCATGTGCGTGCCTCTGAGATAGCGAGTTCGAGCCGCTTGATGGCAAGCGGGTACTCGGCCCTGAGATATATCAGCCCCTCACCGGCCCCGACGGCGTACGCACCGATGATCATGCCTTCGACGAGCATGTGGGGATCACTCTCCATCTCGTTGCGGTTCATGTAGGCGCCCGGGTCGCCTTCATCGGCATTGCAGATGACGTACTTCTGATCTCCAGTCTCTTTCTTTGCAATCCGCCACTTTAAACCGGTCGGAAACCCGGCCCCACCCCTACCCCGCAGCCCAGAGCGTTCCACCTCTACTATGACAGCGTCGGGCGTCATTTCGGTCAAGGCTTTTTTTGCAGCGGCATACCCACCGACCGCGAGATACTCGTCGAGATCTTCAGGGTTGATAAATCCAGTATTACGGAGAACCACTTTTTTCTGGTGCGAAAAGAACGGAACGTCCTCATAGGGAGGGACCTGGTCGAACCCGCGACCATATTCAATCGTCGTCCCGCTCATATGGTCCCACGAAGGGATCTGGCAGAGAACTCTGTCATATGGCACCTTGCCGGCTCTGACCGCCCTGACAATTTCATCAGCGTCGTCTGTGCTCACGCCGTGGAGGACCACAAGAGGTTTGCCTGGGATCGTGACATTGACCAGCGGCTCTTCCCGGCAATACCCCATGCAGCCGGTCTTTGTGAGCATGATATCGTCGCCGCTGTTCTCGATGACCTCCTGCAGACGCCGGTAGACTCTGTCGCCGCCGACTGCCGTCCCGCAGGTCGCAAGGCCGACGGCGATCCTGGGTCTATCAGGTTTGATCTTTTGCAACCCCGCGACTCGCCGTGCGGAAATTCCCCGGAGACCGTTCATGGCTCCCTCCATCCGTAGTCCTCAAGGATCTCAGGGAGGCGTTCAGGCGTCGTATACCCGTAGAGATCCCCGTCGATGTCGATGACCGGTGCGATGCTGCACGCCCCAAAACACCGGGCAATCTCGAGGGTAAATTTGTTGTCTTTCGTGGTGACAGAGTATTTGCCATCCTGCGTCGTACCGCGTTCGATACCGAGCAGTTTTTCAAGCGTCGTCAGGATCTCCGCGGCACCTCTGACATGGCAGGCGGTGCCCATGCAGACGGTAACCACATGCTCTCCGATAGGTTTCAGACTGAAAAACGAATAAAACGTGACGAGACTGTAGAGTTGCGAGAGACGCACGTCCAGTTTTACAGAGAGCATCTCCAGGACATCACGGGGGATGTAACCTTCACTGGTCTGGATCTCTTCTAGAATCCCGAGCAGTCTCCCAGATGGGGAATCGTACCTTGAAATAATCTCGTCGAGTGTTTTTTCGTCCATGGTAGCCTCTTCAAAAAAATGAACTGGTCCAGGGATCAGATCCCGAGCGCTTCTCTCTTTCTCTCGATCTCCGCCTCAAGCAGGTCTGCGGCCTTCACCGGGTCGGGCTCGACGGCAAAGGAGGCGTTCACCACGTCTTTGAGTTGCGTAGTCAGGAGGTCGAGCACGTTCTGGCTGCCAAAGATCTTGGGCGGGATGCCAAGCACAGTGTAGACCCCCGACGCCACAAAGTAGGTGGCAATAGAGACGGCCTTCTGCGAGTACCATTCAGGCGCCGCCCCGCCAAGCGGCAGGTCCCCGATGCCGACCCCGAGTTCGTCTGCGACATGTGCGGCCAGCACCAAGATCCGAGAGCAGTCGACGCAGGAACCCATATGGAGGGCCGGCGGGATCCCGAGCGCCTTGCAGACTGCCTTTAACCCCTCGCCGGCCAGGTCCGCCGCCTCGGGCACCAGCAGGCCGGCTTTCCCGCTCGCAATCGCGGCGCACCCGGTCTCGACGACCAGGATGTCCCGTTTGATGAGTTCTTTTGCGAGCGTGACATGGCCGTAGTCCTGCTTGACCTTGGGGTTGTTACATCCGACCACGCCCACGACCCCTTTGACCTCGCCGGCGACGATCGCATTGATGAGCGGCTTGTACGAACCGCCCAGCGCCGTCTTGATCGCCTCCTCAGAGAACCCCGCCATCATGCGGACTGGGGTTGCGGGGATCCTGACCCTGTCTGGGTTCCTGGAGGGGAAGTTCTCGATCGCAAGGGCGATGATCTCTTTTGCAGTGTCAAGACCGGTTTCAGGCCTGAACTCTTTGTAAAGCGCGCCCTGAACCTTTGATTTTTCGCTCGTGGTGACGACCTTTGTATGATAGCAACTGGCCGTGTGAGTGATGGAGGGGAAGATACACTGGTAATCGATCACCATCACTTCGACCGCCCCGGTGGCGATGGCAAGTTCCTGGTCGAGGAGGGAACCTGCCATGGGAATACCATGGCGCATCGAGAGTTCGTTTCCGGTACAGCACATGCCGACCAGGTTGATACCCTTTGCACCTTTTTCTTCGGCGCGTTTTACGAGGGCCGGGTCTTCTGCAGCTTTTACGATCATCTCTGAGAGGATCGGGTTGTGCCCGTGGAGGACGACGTTGACCTTGTCTTTGCTGAGTGTGCCGAGGTTCGCCAGGGTGGTGCATGGCACAGGTGTGCCGAACAGAATGTCGGAACCCTCTGTTGCCATCATGGACCCTCCCCATCCGTCGGAGAGCGATGTCCTCATGGCGTGCACGAGGATGTTTGCGTAGTCTGCGCCGACACCCATGTGGACCCTGTGCATGGCCTCCACGATCTCCCGGTCGACGCTGCGCGGGACTATGCCGGCTTTTTTCCACGCCTCCTTTGTTTTCTGTGGGGCTCGTTCAACCAACTGGATCTGGTTCTTGAGAGTGCCGTACTCTTCCAGCATCGCCCGGGCAAGGTCACCGGCGATCGCTTCTTTTTCCCGTCCGTCGGTGTTTATGCCGTACTCCGAGGCGACCCTCAGGAGTTTCTCCTCATCCTGGATCTGGTAGCCTTGCGATCTCCCCTCTGCCGTATCGAGGAGCACTTCGAGGACTTCACGCCCATGATCTGAATGAGCGGCAGCACCTGTGGAGAGGTCGTCGAGCATGTTGCGTGCCACGATGAGGTCGGCGGTTGCACCGCAGACACCCCGCGTCGGTTTTTTCCCGAATGGTTCGATCCGGCAGGGCCCCATGGTGCACCGGTTGCAACAGATTCCGAGTTGCCCAAACCCGCACTGGGGCTGCTGGTCGGCAAAACGGTCCCACACTGTCTCGGTACCGTCGTCTATCGCCTTTACAATTATTTCCTGATCGGTGCTGTCAAGCGCCCGTTTTTCTGCAATCTTCCGTGCCGTTTGCGAATCATACATTGTTTTTTCCTCCTCTCTTCCTGTTATGACATACTGGCGATCTCTTCCATGATTGCCCTGAATGCCCGGATGTTTCTCGGGATGGTCCGGATCTCTGTGTCTCCTTCCGACGCGAGCATCCGTAGGGTGAAATCCTTCCGGCTTGTGCGGACCAGATCGTTTGCATCGCCGAACTCAAGCGCCCCGGTCTTGCACGCTTCGACACATGCAGGGATTTTTCCGTCCTGCTGTCGCTCGATGCAGTTGTCACACTTTGCATTGACTTCGCGTTCGGTCGAGAGTTGGTGGACGCTCTGGAATGTGATGATCCCAAATGGGCACGCCATTGCGCAGACGGCGCAACCGATGCACCTTTCATAGTCCACGACGACAGAATCGGTGTCTGTATCCTGATATAGCGCCTCGGTCGGGCAGACTTGCATACAGGGTGCGGGATCGCAGTGACGGCACCGGTTGGGAAAAGTCAGATAATTGAGTCTGGTCTCGACATGAATGCGTGGCTGTGAGACCTTTTCCTCATGAATTGCATCGTAAAGATTCCTGCTCTGTGCATGCTCCACTGCACATGCAACTTCACAGTGCCTGCACCCGATACAGAGTTCAGGCTTGACAAAAACAGTTCTCATACGTCCTTCCTCCACATCATTGCCGTTAGGCACCAATTGGTTCTGATTAAAGGACAATATCATTCAAAAGTCTATATATGGATATCTATATGTTCTGAATCTAAAAATATCAATCCTGGCGGACGATTTCTAATTCTGATATATTTATATCGATGAGTAGTAGCGTTCCTGCGGCTTTGTAGAAACCCTCTGGAAAGGTCTCTTTGGCTGGGGAGCTGGCCATCGAAGATCAGAGATCTTCGCTCCATCCGGTGTCCCCCCTGCCCTTTGAAAATCTGTGATTTTCGGCTCTGTAGAAACCCCCACCTCTTGTGTGGGTGAGACGTGACTCACCCGCCTTCCTTCCTCTTTGGCTGGGAACTCTGCCCCCGGACCCCCGGGATGGCGATGGGGAGGGGAAGGCAGAATAGACGACCATGACGAGGGGTCTGCCGTCCTCGACCTATCGTGTTGTGGCGGGGGGTTTGGGGGTCGGCCAAGCCCCCCGCCAGAGATCATCATCAAGAGAATTTCTACAGAACCGTGATTTTCAATATATGAGCGGAGCGAACACGAGAAGATGAGAGTCTTCGAAGATCTCTCAAGCATGACCCTCAGCAGATCTGATCATCACCTCTCCCCTTATTCTCATACCTGAGGCTCTCCAAAAATTGAGAATCATCTCACGCTCGTCATCTCATGATCTCTCTTACATACATTTTGAAGATCGAAGATCTTCCTGACAGGGAACATTTTCAATTTTCTGTGCACGATAAAAATCCATATCCCCGTCGGTCCAAGGGTTCAGGAGACGTGAGCACCAACAAAATTGAAATTTTCTCGGCAAAATGATCGCAATCTCCAGTGGGTCTGACCTTCGCGGTGCAACTGGAGCGAGTATAAGAAGACCAGGAGGGATTTCAAATAAATACGGGGTCTATAGAAACTAAGCCCACACCTCTTTTGAGTGTGAGCATGACGTACCCGTCTTCCAATGAGGTCATCCCAAAACTCTCCGACCCTCCTCCTCACCGATTGAGGGCGATGGATGACAATGAAGAGATCCCAGATTTTTCATCGCGCCCCCATGCATTTTTCGCCTTCCCACTCGCCCACGCCGGGGGCTCTGCCCCCGGACCCCCGGGATGGTGATGGGGAGGGGAAGGCAGAGTTAAGATCATGAAGAGGGGACGCACTCCTCCGCCAATCTTCATCGGCGGGGGGTCCGGGGGGCGGCAAGCCCCCCGGTCGAGGAGAGCGTTGAGAATTTCTGGAAGGAAGCACTTCAGTTCGAGGGGAACTTCAACCCTAGAGAGATTTGGGATATGCTCAATATCTATGCCCAAGAGTTCTCGAAACGCTTCGTGTTTCTCGAACTCGTGCTCGCTCAATCCTCTGGGACGACAACAAGACAGGGAAGGCACAATGGACAATGATGAAGAGGACAGCAAATCTCTCTTTAAGACCCATCGATTCTGCCTTCCTTGCCCGATCTTGCTCCCAATGTTCAGGTGGAAACGAGTGAGAACGAGTTCGAGAGGATCTCTGATCTTCAAAGAGCCCAAGGCAAGAGACTAGGGGAAGGCGGGGCGAGTCGCGCTCACACCAAGAATTGGTGAAAGCATCTCTAGAGCCAAAAAAAAAAGAAAACTCAAAGGGCGGAGTCACCGCCCCCACATGTATTCTCACTTAGTCGTCGCCGTGATTAGTCGTCGCCGTGATTAGTCGTCGCCGTGATTATTGTGCCGTTTCAGTTCGAGGTCGCGCAGGACATTGCGTTTGATCTTGCCAGAGATGGTCTTTGGGAGGTCCTCGACGAACTCGATCGCACGCGGGTATTTGTATGGGGCGGTCGTCCGCTTCACGAACTTCTGGAGTTCCTTGATAAGGGCGTCCGAGGGCTCGAAGCCAGGCGCCAGGACGACAAACGCCTTGACGATCATCCCCCGGATTATATCGGGCGATCCCACCACTGCACATTCCTGCACCGAGGGGTGCTCCATGAGTGCCGACTCGACCTCGAAAGGACCAATACGGTAGCCTGAACTCTTGATCACGTCGTCGTTGCGGCCCACAAACCAGAAGTAGCCGTCCTCGTCCATGTAGGCCTTGTCCCCGCTGTAATACCACCCGTCCTGGAACGACTCCTCATTCGCGGTCGGGTTTGCGAGGTATTCCATGAACATGCCGGGAGGCCTGGGGTCGGCCTTGATCGCGATCCGCCCCTCCTCGCCAACAGGGACAGGGGTGCCCTCGTCGTCATGGAGTTCGACCTGCCACCCTGGCGAAGGCCTGCCCATCGACCCGAACTTCGGCTCCATGCCAGGGAACGTCCCGATACAGAGCACCGTCTCGGTCTGGCCGTAACCCTCGTAGATCGTCTGCCCTGTCCCCTTCTTCCATGCCCTGATCACCTCAGGATTGAGGGGCTCGCCGGCGCTGGCGCAGTGGTGGAGCTGCGAGAGGTCGAACTTTTCGAGGTCGGCGAGGATGAGCATCCGGTAGACCGTCGGCGGGGCGCAGAAACTGGTCACCTCATATCTCTCAAGGACCGGCAGGAGTTCGGTCGCCTTGAACTTGCCGCGGATGTCGAAGATGAGGGTGCAGGCCCCCTGCATCCAAGGCCCGAAGAACTTGCCCCAGGCGCACTTGCCCCACCCGGTGTCGGCGAGGGTGAAGTGGAGGTCGTTTGGCTTGATATCGAGCCAGAACTTCCCGGTGATGATGTGGCCGATCGGGTAGGCCTGGTTGTGCAGCACCATCTTCGGCTCGCCGGTCGTCCCAGAGGTGAAGAAGATGAGCATCGGGTCGGTCGACCTGGTCCTCTTCATGCCAGGGAGCTGGACGAGGGTGGTCGAGGCCGGGGCCGGATAGGTGAGTTCGATGGGGTAGCTGATCCAGCCTGCCATCTCCCCGTCCACCAGGAAGCGGGAGACGAGCGAGGGGCACTTGGCACAGATCTCCTCGACCTTCCATGCGTTCTCGGTGTCGGTGATGACCATCTTGAACTTGCCGGCATTGACGCGGTACTCCAGGTCCTTTGGGGTCAGCATCGTCGGACAGGGGCAAAATACGGCGCCGAGCTTAATGGCCGCAATCGCGAAGATCCACCACTCTGGAACGCGGTGGAGCATGAGGATGACCCGGTCGCCCTTGTTAATACCGTACTTGAGGAGCATGTTAGCCGCCTGGTTCGAGAGGTTCATCAGGTGGCGGAAGGTGTAGTACTTCTCATGCCCTTCCTGGTCGGTCCAGATCATCGCAAGTCTGTTGCGGTCTTTCTCTGCCCACATGTCGACGACGTCAAAGCCGAAGTTGAAGTACTCCGGCACCTCCTGATGATAGGAGGCATAGACGTCCTCGTAGGTTTGGTAGGTATGCTCGGCGTCGTGCATAACGCTATACCATTGGGAGGAACGGTTGATATAGTATGCGATTTTTGGGGTCTGGAGAAATTCTCGTAGATCTGCCAGAGTGCCCTTCTGATCACGTGCTGACGCTTGTTTCCCTGGAAAAAAACCGGGTGGGGAGGGGTGGTGATGAGAATTTCCTCAGAGAACTCCTTCAAACTCTCGTGGTGTCTCTCTGCCGGGGGGTGGGTGCCCCCCGGTCCCCCTTGACGAGGATAGGCGGGGGTGGCGATGGAACACGATCCCCACCGGTTCTTCAGTCTTGAAAAGAACGCGATCAAATGATGAGAAATTTTCGTCGCGTATGCTTGAGCCACAGGTTCATGCTGAATTCTATAAATCCAAAATAGAGTTCCTCTGGGATCTGCAGCGACGTGATCGAGCGCATCACCCTGAGAAGGCCGTGGTGAAGCGTGGAGCGCGGACGGCAAATCTCTCCGTAAATTCGATGGAATGCCAAATAATAAAATAGTGTGCATTTTTGTTGGAGATGTAATTCCCTAGAGGTACAAGATTCCATGAGCGGGATCAGATGTGTAGAGGATGAGCTCACAACGCATATATAAAACTAAAAAGATATCTCACGGCGTGGAGATCGAAAAGATCTCCTCGCGGGGCTCTGCCATATTGACTGGACACTGACGGAACCCCGCAATGCCATGAGGCATGACACTGTGCTTCTTCTTGCTACTTATAAGGGTATGGTTTGTGCCTCTGGGTGAGAGTCAAAGGTGGAAAAACATGAAAGAAAAAATAAAAATGTGGGCCATATCCGTGCTTTTTGCGGCGTTGCTGCTGGGCACAGTGACAGTGCCCGCAAGCGCAACAGACTACTACTGTTTCGCAGAATGGGTGAACAACTATGCCTATCCAGATCAGTTAAAATATAACGACGAAAATGCACGTGGATTTTACAACCAACTTACCAGTAAGACCCCATGGTGGGGGACATATGTCTATGGTAACAGTCAGGCCGAAGAGAGACATTGGAAAGATCCCAGCAAATCCGGAAGTGGTATAGACTACATTTACGCTGACAACGCACATTTTGCATATTTCTCAGGACATGGGTGTCCAGAGGGCATTGCATTCTCCTCTTCCCGAGATGATACCCTTCTTCATTACAACGACGCCCTCTGGGGCAATACAAAGATGGACTGGATTACCCTTGATGCCTGTCAAGTATTACAAGAGAGTACACACGAAAACTGGGAAAACGCCTTTGATGGGCTACACTCAATGACAGGTTTCCATACGGCCTGTCATGATGTCCCAGATAGAGGAACTAACTTTGCACGCCGTATGGACGGCACCAGAACTGTACAACCAGTCATCACAGCGTGGTTTATGGCAGCAAAGGACACAGAACCTTCAACGACATACGCAGCAGCCCTTGCTCCAGAGAGTTGCTGGAGTGATTATGTGTATGGGCACGGAAGCCAGGGAACCCCTGGCACGGTATTCAAGTACGAAAAACGCCAGTGTTGAGGAGGTATTCAAATGAAGATGAAATTCATAGGAATCGGTATTGGCGTTCTGGTATTGGTCGGGTTCATCTGTACGATCGGTACCTCCATGCTGCTTGACGAGGAGATGGAGTCTCTCAGTGACATTGCCCCGGAAAACCATTCAGACCCACTATCCTCTGTAAAATCAACAAATAATGCAAACCTTACATACGTTGTCTCTGCACCCATCCCCTCAACTCCAGAACAAGTCACTCTCTACAAAGTCGTAAAACCAACGGTCACATCTGAACTCGTTTCGTCGATAGCGGGAGCGATGGATCTCAAGGGAAAGGTACGTGTGGCATATGACGAGATGTTCCTCTCTGATGGGCCATATTCGCTGGAAGTCAATACACGGTCTGGGCGTATCGCTCTAATCGACATCCCTCGGTGGGCGATCCCAAATGACAAAGATCTACCCGAAAACCTCCCCTCAGATGAGGAAGCGGTCGAGATTGCAACAAAGTATCTGAAAGAAAAGGATTTGATGCCTCATGATGCAGTGTTGTTGGATGTCCAGCATCCACAGGCCATTACAACCAAAGAGGGCAAAGTGATTGATATTGGCTATGAAGCGATCCAGGTCTCATACGGCCGCACAATCGGCGGTCTTCCGGTCATCGGTTCCGAGTTGATGGTTGAAATTGGCGGTGGGGGGGATATCCTCAATGTATACAAACTCTGGAGAGACTACACCCCTGGGGAAGAATGTTCGATCATAACGCCGGAAGCGGCACTTGAAGAGATGAAATCTGTTGGTATCTTTGCCGATACAAAGAGCAGACAGACGGTGGAGATCACCGAAATCGAGCTTGGCTACTATGAAGCACAGGCAATGGAAGACCCTGCCTACTTTGTACCGATCTACATCTTCAAGGGCAGCATCATGGACGAGAAGACAAAGACACCCTTTGTCAACTTTGTACCTGCATCCCCTGAGTTCGAGGAGGACATCCCAAGGGTCAAGTAATCCCTTTATCTTTTTTTCTATTTTTGAGAGGTGAACTGATGAAAAACATTCACTATTATATTGTTGCCTCTGTTATTGTGGTCGTGCTGGCCGTTGTCGTTATATTCATGGTTTCAGATCTCTCCCCTGATGCGACTCCCCCGCAGCAGGTGAACGAAACTCCCCTGCCGACGGTGGAGGAGACCATACGCCCGGACACATCATATATCGAGATCCGCACCATCGATGGCCGGAGGGTCATCCTCTATCCTGAAGACCAGAGATACCCAGCCATCGAAGCGGAGTGCCAGGAGCAGATCCGGAGTATCAGTGCTCGGGTAAAGTGGGCTCCATCTCAAGATGATTTAGATGCCATGAAGCGCAACGGCACCTTTGTAGCGATACACTTCTTAGAACCCACACACTTTGTGACAAGTTACATCGTCGACGGATCACCGGAGGAGATCACCATAGATGGAGCAGTGTTTTTCTTGGATGATGAGGAGATGGAAAGGACAATCTTCACTCCTGAGCGAGGCGGTGTGAGTGTCTGGGGGACATCACGCGATCGCTCGAAGCTCACGGCCCTAGCCACACAAGTCCTCGTCGAGGAGGGACGGAGCGGTGAGAAGGTCTCAACCTCTCCGGCCAACCTCACCTTTGCCCAGGTCGACTTCCCGTCGATGCCTGAGACGGTCCCTCTCTACCGGTTGGAGACGCCTGAGGTGACGAAAGAGATGTTTTCATCGATGGCAGAGACGCTGGGGCTTGAGGGGACGGTGCAGGAGGCATATGACGAGATGTTCCTCTCTGATGAACCATATTCCCTTGAAGTCAATATACAGTCCGGCCGGATCGCCTTCCTCGACCTCTCGCGCTGGAATATGCCAAATCCCAGGGACTTGCCAGAACACCTCCCCTCAGATGAGGAGGCAATCGAGATCGCAACGGCGTATCTGGAGGAGAAGGGGTTGATGCCCGCGGATGCGGTCCCGTGCGACACCGAACATGCGCAGATCGCTCAATACGAGGACGGTGAGGTCGTCGATGTCTCCTATGAGTCGATCCAGGTCTCGTTCTGCCGCGAGGTCGGGGGGCGGGAGGTTGCCGGGTCTGAGTTGACCGTCGATGTCGGCGGCGGCGGGGACGTCATCGGGGTCTACAAACTCTGGCGCGACTGCGTCGAGGAGAGGGAGGTCGCGGTCATCACGCCTGAAAAGGCGTTCGAGGAGGTGAAGGCCCTCGGGGTTCCGAATGATCCCATGATTCCCCAGACCGCGGAGGTCACCGGGATCGATCTGGGCTACTACGAGGCGCAGGCCATGGAGGATCCGGCCTACCTGGTGCCAGTGTATATCTTCACAGGCGAGGTGGTGGACGAGACCACGACGACGCCTTTTGTCAGGTATGTCGCCGCCGCACCTGAGTTCAGGGGGGAGGTGCCGATGGTTAAGGCGGCATCCTAACTTTTTTCATCCGGGTGACGCTTCAGGCCTCCATAATATGAGGGAGGTCCCGCGTCTTCCCTCGTGCCCGCGGTGCGAGAGTGATGAAGGCATGACGATCAGAAAAGGTGATCCAGTAAAAGGGTGAACAAATTTTTTCTGCTCTTTCGCGCTGGGGGGTCACACCCCCGGACCCTCGATGATCAGATATCTTCTCATGTTTACTTCGCTTACACCCGCCACACGATTGGTCGTGGATGGCAAAGCCCTCGTCAGGATCATCTCCCTGCCTTCCCTGCTTTCTCTTCATCGTTATCACAGAATCTATTCCTTCGTCTCGCACCGATGGGTTGCACCCCAGGGAGAAAGATAGAACCTGGAAGACACAATGGAAAAATATGAAGGGGAGGTTTTGTAGAAACTCTCATATACTGTGTGGGGAGAAGGTGTGTCACCCTCCTTCCCACATCTCCGTGCTGGGGGCTCTGCCCCCAGACCCC
>JAQVHG010000026.1 GCA_028696365.1 Methanofollis sp. | reverse complement strand
AGACTTCGAATCGGCCTTCCCGGCCCAATCTTCATCCCGGGGGTCCGGGGGCAGAGCCCCCGGCGCGGAGATGTGGGAAGGCACGCCGATCAGAATGGCTGCCTTCATCACCGAATCTTTCCTATCCGCCCATGACGAGGGTAGACGGGGCGGGGGTGACCACTCGATGACTTCCCACGTAGTATCTTGCTTCAAAGGAGGCACACAGATCAGTGCACGACCCGGAGACCCACAATCATGCTCAAATCACGTGTGCGTGAGCCTGGGGGTTCATGCCTGATTCTACAGAGCCGAGAATTTCTCCCGCGCCAAAAAAAGAGAATCTAATTATCCGCGCCGGGGCACAAACGCACCCTGCACCAGGTCTGCACCGAACTCAGGGGAGATCGTGCCTTCCTTTGCGTAGCGGTAGAGCACCGCGACAAAGATCCCCTGAAGGGCGGCATAGACAACGCCGAGCACCACGGTGACGACAAACCCAAGACCAAGCAGGGCAAGAGCCGCGACCCCGAGGTCCATCGCCAGGGCGACCACGCCGGCGACGATGAGGAGGATGCCAGGCACCATGATCAGCCCGAGACCAAACCCGCCGACGACGTTCTCGCCCCAGGTCCGCTTGAAGAGTTTCCAGGACTCGCCGATCGCGTCGACGACCCCTATCTTCTCAAAGACCATCACCGGGACGACGAAGAAGGTCGCGAGGTTCCAGGCCGCACCGACGAGGGCGACCGCGATCTGCCCGAGGCCCTCAGATTTTTCTGAGACCAGGTTGAGGACGAGGCCCACCGTCGCCGCCACCACGGCCCAGGAGAGGAGGTGGCCGAAGTTGGCGGTGGCGGTCCTGAGACCGTCGCCGACCGTTGGGTCGCCGCCTCGAAGCCTGATGTCGGCGCAGGCGATGAGTGCGGTGTTGAAGTAGATCACGACGGCGTAACTGACGAGGTAGAAGAGGAAGAGGAGCACGATCCCGCCGTACTCCCCAAGGGTGCCCTCCACCATGAACCCGGCAGAGATGAGGGGGAGCGCAAAGGAGGCGACGAGGATCAGACTGATGATTCCTGAGAGGATGGGGAAGAGCATCATCTCCTTGTCCTTCTTCAGGACCGAGAGCGACGCCTTCGCCAACGCAATACTGCGGCTGATGGTTCCTGCCATTCCAGATTATGATACCTGACAAAATTTAAGATCTCTCTGGGTGCGAAAAAAGGTCAACGCACCTGTCATGACCCTGCACTAGGAGAGAAAGGAGTAACACCACCCTCATCACGGTCCCCTCTCCACCCCTGAGGATCTGTGGAAACAAGCATGAGCACGTTCGAGAACACAGAATATCAAAGATCCCCGATGAGGGAGTATATCCCAAAACTCTCTGAGGCTGAACACCTCCTTGAGCTGGAACACTTCTCCTTTTGGCTCTTGTCTCAACTGCCTTCTCATAGTCTCTTGCCTGGGGCAGATCCCCCGGCGCGGAAGTGTAGGAAGGTGGGTGAGTCACGCTTACACTAAGAATAGGAGAGGATTTCTACAATGCCGAATTATGGGCCCTGTAGAAATCCTCTTGATGTTTTTGTCTGTCGGGGGGCTTGTCGCCCCCCGAACCCCCCACCACACGATATGTCGGGGACGGCAGCACTCTCTTCATGGTTATCTATTCTACCTTCCCGACCCTATCGTAGTCCCGAGGGTTCGGGGGCAGCGCACCCGGCACGGAGATGTGGGAAGGCGGGTGACATACGGTCTCCCCACACAGAATGTGAAAGTTTCTACAATGCCGAATTATGAACACATATCCACTATCGGAGGACTAAACGCACCCCAATCATCTCACACTGGGATAAAGTCGAGGACAACAACATCCATCTCATGGTCATCCATGGCGTCTTCTAAGTGGCCCACTTTTTTCACCCTCGGAGTCTGGGGGAGTCGCACCCTTGCACGTGTATGAGGGAAGGCGAGTGGGTCACGCACACACCACGCATTGGTGAGGGATTCTCCAGCGCCATAGTTTCCTAAACTGAAGATCCCGGAATAATTCTTCACCTCGCATGCCGGGACACGCTTTTGTTTCACAAGTTATTCGCAAGAACTCGATCAGACCCCCTCTCCCTCGATCGGGCACTGCCCGATATACTCCAAATTAAACTTGTAAAAATGGGTGTACCCACAGTTGTGGCACCGCGTCGTGAACTGTTTGCACCCGACGATCAGATCATGCGGCCCATCGACCCCGCAGTTCTTACAGGGGGCAGTCGGCGTCAGGTGCCAGACCTCATAGCAACTGATCGGGGTATACGCCCCCTCGGCCCCGACCTCCTCCATCCTGGGGAGAAAGATCCTGGTGGCCCCGCAGTGGGCGCACACCACCTGAGCCTGTGACGAGACCGCCTTGATCATCTGGTCCGCCTCCTCATGGCAATGATAACAGATGGTCCGATGCGTGGTGAAGATGAATCGCTCGCCCATGCCCTCTCATTATAGAGGACGCATATATACTTTCTTCATACTCCGATCATGATGATACGTAATTCTACATTTTTGATGTAAAATATAGCGATATTTAATGACAATTATCTTAAAAATGAATTTGAAGTGAATTTGAATAAATAAAAAGACATAATAAGGAGTTCATTGAATTGATCAAAAGCAACAATTAATCATTACAAAGAATGGAGGGTATAGAAAAAATGACCACTGAAAATCCAGTAAAAATCGAGGATGTCCTCGAAAAAGCCTTAAATGGAGATTATACCGTTAGGGCGAATGAAGATCTGGTTACAGACGAGTTCAAGCCACTGGCCAAGATGGTCAACAAGGTCATCAGGATCATGGGCGAACGCGAAAAAGAGAGAATAGAACTTGAAAAACTAAAAAAGCGAGCAGAATCATTCATAAAACATAATCCCCAGGCCATCGCCGTCCTCGCCGGTGACAAACACCGCCTCGACCTCAACAAGGAGTATGAACGAGCCTGGCACGGGTCCTATGACGAACTGATGGCCAAGAAGTTGTACGACTTCGACATCAAGACCACAGGCGACGACTTCTACGCATCCTTTGAGACCAAGAAACTCGCCATCTCAGACATGGAGGTCTCGTGGGAAGACGGGACCACCTCATATCTCCGCCTCTTTCAGGTCCCTATCCTCGATGACGACGGTGAGATCGACGTCAACTACTACATCTATCAGGACCTCACCGAACACACAAAAGAACTCAAGAAGGTCAAGGCCCTTCAGAAGCGGGCGGACGCCTTTGTCAAACAGAACCCGCAGGCCATCGCCGTCCTCGCCGGTGACAAACACCGCCTCGACCTCAACAAGGAGTATGAACGGGTCTGGCACGGAACCTATGACGAACTGATGGCCAAGAAGTTGTACGATTTCGACATCAAGACCACAGGCGACGACTTCTACGCATCCTTTGAGACCAAGAAACTCGCCATCTCAGACATGGAAGTCTCATGGGAGGACCACACAAAGTCGTACCTCCGTCTCTTCCAGGTTCCCATCCTCGATGACGACGGTGAGATCGACGTCAACTACTACATCTACCAGGACCTCACCGAGCAGACCAAGAAACTCAAGGAGGTCGAACGCCTCCAGAAACGGGCGGACGCATTCATCAAACAGAACCCTCAGGCCATCGCCGTCCTCGCCGGCGACAAACACCGCCTCGACCTCAACAAAAAATATGAAGAGGTCTGGCACGGGTCCTATGACGAACTGATGGCCAAGAAGTTGTACGACTTTGACATTAAGACCAGCGGCGACGACTTCTACGCCTCATACCAGACCAAGAAACTTGCCGTCTCAGACATGGAAGTTTCGTGGGAGGACCGCACAAAGTCGTACCTCCGCCTCTACCAACTCCCCATCCTCAACGAGGACGGCGAGATCGACGTCAACTACTACATCTATCAGGACAACACCGACCTGGTCCTGAACGAACTCAAGACCAAAGAACAGGCCCGGCGCCTCGCAGAGAGCGCAGAAGAACTCAAGTCCGCGATGGACGAGATGGCCGAGGGCGACCTCACTGCCCTAGTCAACATCGATGACGACGACCTCCTCAAAGACCTCAAGCTCAATTACCGCCAGTCAAGAGAGTCGATAAAAGAGGTGCTCAAGAAGATCACCGATCTTGGCAACAGGGTCGAGGCAAGCACCAAAGAGAGTGGGAGGAGTGCCGAAGATATCAGCAAGGCCGTCGAACAGGTCGCCACCAAGAGTCAGCAGACCGCGGAAGACGCGAAGAAACAACTCGAAAACCTCGAAGAAGTCGCACGCTCGATGGCCGACCTCTCCGCTTCGATCGAAGAGATCGCCAGCACCTCCCAGGAAGTTCTCAAAGGGACGGAGTCGGCGGTCGAAGCTGGCGACGAGGCTGAAGAGATCGGGCGTGAAGCGGCCCAGAAGATGGGAGAGGTCGAAAGGATTACAAAGAAAGGTGTCGAGGAATTCTCCAGGCTGAAAGATGAGATGAACGAGATCTCAAAGATCGTCAAACTCATCAACGACATCTCTAACCAGACCAACCTCCTCGCCCTCAATGCCGCGATCGAAGCGGCACGGGCTGGCGAACATGGCCGTGGGTTTGCCGTCGTCGCCGGCGAGGTGCGAAATCTTGCCGGGGAGTCGAAGAACGCCACCAACCATATCGAAGAGCTCATCGGGAGCATCCAGACGAAGAGCGAACAGACTGCTCACGACCTGGCAGCCGCCTTCGACGAGATCACCGCCGGGATCACAAGCGTCAACAGGACCATCGAGGCCCTCAACCAGATCGTCTCGGCGTCCAAGGGGGCACACACCAGTGTCACTGAGATCGCCAAGGCCACTGAAGACCAAGCCAACTCCACCAACAGCGTGATGGAACGGATGGACTCGACGAACACGATGACCAGGGACACGATGTCCAGGATCGAGGACATGGCAGCCCTGGCAGAAGAGGTCTCGGCATCGGCGGAAGAGGTCGGGAGCGGCGCGATGGAGGTGGCTGATATGGCAACCGAGATGAAGGAGAGCCTCGACCGGTTCAAACTGGAGTAAGGTGAAAAGATTGGCACATATAGACATCGTCGAATTTGAAATTGCAGGAGAACGATACGCGCTCGATATTGAGCTTGCCAGGGAGATTGTGGAGATGGTCCCGATCACCCCAGTCCCGAGGTCACCGGCACATATCGCCGGGATCATCAACCTCCGCGGTGAGATCACGACGGTTATGAGACTCAGTTCCATCCTCAATATCCCTGAATCGACAGAGGAGGAACGGCAACAGAAGATCATCATCCTCGTCCCTGAAGCCGCCGGAGGAACCAATGTCGGGGTGATCGTCGACGACGTCCTCTCTGTGATGCAGGTTTCAGAGGACGATATCGAACAGATGAACGACTCCATCTCAAATGACGCCCATGTGAAGGGGATCATCAAGATCACAGAGAAGGCTCAGGAGAAGGAAGGCGACGAAGAAGAGAAGAAAAATCTCATCATCTGGGTCGACATGGCCCGGATCCTCGGTGAGATGACAGGCGCTTTCGCCTGATTCTTTTTTTCAGGGTATTTTCCAAATGTTTGGCCAGAGACAGCGGAACTGACCGACCACAAGAGAGGAGCGAGGTCGCTCTTATCCCTGGCCAGGAGATATTCTCATAGCAGTTCTCTTCCACGGGGATCTGACCCCGAAGATTCAAGAGTTATGGATCCTCTTTGGCGGGGTGCGTGCCACTCGAAGATCAGAGATCTTTCCAAGTTCCCTTTGGTCGCACTCACCACACGAGAAGACGAGAGTCTTCGAGAGCCCCCACCGCATGTCATGGGGAAGAAAGTGGGGGAGTCACCTTCACTCCAGGAATAGATGAGGGTTTTACAGAGAGCATATCCAAAAACTCTCATGAGGCACATATCTACCGAAGTACTTCTTCCAGAGATTCTGACCCCTATCCTCCCGGGGGCGTACCGCCCCCTGGATCCCCCGCTAACGAGAACTGGCAGGGGACCGCATCCCGTCTTCATGATCATCGCTCTGCCTTCCCACCCCAATCGCCATCCTGGGGGCCCGGATGATGATAGGGCCGGTGAAGGCATATTCGGACTCCCTGAAGAAAGATTGTCGTCCACGACCTATCGTGTGGCGGGGGCGAGGGGCCCGGGGGGGCAGCAGCGCCTCCGGCGCGAGATTGCGGTGAAGGTTCCGCGATTGAAGGCGGCCAATCATTCTAAGGGAGTTGCTGTACTTCGTATATCAGGTATGAAAAATCCCGGTGACGATAAATCATCATACAAACCACCGGAGTTGATTGTCAGGATAGTTTTCATGGAGGTCATCCCAAAACTCTCCGGCCCTCATCCCCACCGATTGAGAGCGATGGATGACAATGAAGAGATCCTAGTTTTTTCATCGCACACCCATGCATTCGTCGCCTTCCCCCGCGCACCCGCCGGGGGCTCTGCCCCTGCACCCCCGGGATGGCGATGGAGACGGGAAGATAGAATTAAAATCATGAAAGACGGGATGCAATCCTCCGCCAATCTTCATCGGCAGCGGGTCTGGGAGGCGGCCAAGCCCCCCGGTCGAGGAGAACGTTGAGAATTTCTGGAAGGAAGCACTTCAGTTCGAGGAGATCCTCAACCCTAGAGAGTTTTGGGATATGCTCATAGAAAAAATAGACAAATTTATCATAAAAAAACCGCACTCAATTTCAAGAACCATCTGATACTCCATTTCATACACGATTCAACAGAACCGATAATTCATCACCCCCCTCACGTGCAGCAGATACCCATGGTTTTACTGCAGTGTACAACAGTTCAAAGCAGTGTGCTGTCATCCAACAGATAGCGTGACATGCTCTGATCTAAATTTCCAAATCTTACCGACGTGATCACAGATCGGTTACAACAATTCTGAGTTTTCACACACGCACTCAGACATCAGGAGACCGGGATCATCTACTGTGGGGGTGGGTTTTGCTGTAATATAGTACTAAGAGAGAGAGACGCGTCTCTCTATCTGTACTAGTACAGTGCAGTCCGGCACCCCTCCTCACCGTATGATCCTCGCGGCACCTGCCGCAAAACTGCAGATAATCTGCTGTAAAGTTGTAAGTATCCCACGACCTGGACGACTCTCCTTCCCTATACACCAAGGGACAGAGAACAGGAGAAACATGATCGGTGCGACATATGCACATGAAGAGTCGAGTGTCACTCGAGAATGCACGAGACAAAAAAAAAGACGGTGCCCGGGGTCCGGGCATCTGCAATATATCTTTTAGGGTGATCACATCGGAGGCATGCCACCCATGCCGCCGCCCATACCACCGCCACCCATGGCTGCCATTTCCTCAGGTGAGGGACCTGCAGACTTGGCGGAAGCGATAACGTCGTCGATCCTGAGGATCATCACTGCGGCCTCAGCAGCCGAGGAGATCGCCTGGGTCTTGACACGCAGGGGCTCGACAACACCCTTGGCCTCCATGTCGTCGGCCTTACCGGTGTAGACATCAAGACCTGCAGACTTCTGGCCCTTCTCGTGGGCTGCACGGAGTTCGACCAGCGTGTCGATGGGGTCGAGACCAGCGTTCTCAGCCAGGGTCCTCGGGATGATCTCGAGAGCGTTTGCAAAGGCCTCGATGGCGAGCTGTGCCCTGCCACCAACAGTCGCCGCGTACTCGCGGAGCCTGAGGGAGAGCTCGATCTCAGGTGAGCCGCCGCCGACGACAAACTTCTTGTCGCGGATGGCAACCTCAACGACCCTGAGAGCGTCCTCGATTGCACGGTCAAGTTCGTCGACGACGTGCTCGGTGCCGCCCTTGATGATCATGGAGACCGCCTTGGGGTTCTTACACTTCTCGACGAAGATCATATCCTCGCCGCCGACTTTCCGCTCCTCGACGATACCAGCGTAGCCGAGTTCCTCGGGGGCGATGGCATCGATGGAGGAGACCAGGGATGCACCGGTCGCACGGGCAAGCTTCTCCATGTCAGACTTCTTGACACGGCGGACCGCAAAGACGCCGGACTTCGCAAGATAGTGCTGGGCGATGTCGTCGATACCCTTCTGGCAGAAGAGGACGTTCGCACCAGAGTTAACGATCTTGTCGACGATGCTCCTGATCATCCGCTCTTCCTCGTCGAGGAACATCTGGAGCTGGTCTGGGCTCGTGATGTTGATCTCGGCGTCGACCTCGGTCTTCTTAAACTCGACCGCGGCGTTGAGCAGAAGGATCTTGGCCTCGTCAACCTTCTTTGGCATCGCCGGGTGAACACGCTCCTTGTCGATGAGCATGCCTTCGACGATCTCAGAGTCCTCGATGGACCCGCCGACCTTCTTCTCGACCTTGACGTAGTCAGTGTCGATGGTGCCGTCTTCGTCGGCGACCATGGTGACCGCCTTGACGACAAGGTCGCAGAGCTTCTCCTTTGCAGCCTCGGCACCCTTACCGGTCATGGCGGTACCTGCGATCTTCTTAAGGATCTCCTCGTCGCCGGTCTCGACCTCAATGGCCATATCGTTGAGGAGCTCAATAGCCTTCTCAGAGGCCTTGCGGTAGCCCTGGGCGATGACAGTGGGGTGGACGTCCTGCTCAAGGAGTTCTTCTGAACGCTTGAGGAGTTCACCAGCCACGACGACTGCGGTGGTGGTGCCGTCGCCGACTTCGTCGTCCTGGGTCTTTGCGACCTCGACCATCATCTTGGCGGCCGGGTGTTCGATGTCCATCTCTTTGAGGATGGTCACACCGTCGTTGGTGATGACGACATCCCCGATCGTGTCGACGAGCATCTTGTCCATGCCACGGGGACCAAGGGTCGTCCTAACGGCGCTGGATACAGCCTTTGCTGCGGCAATGTTATTGCCCTGTGCGTCCCTCCCGCGGGTGCGGGAGCTGCCTTCCTTCAGAACAAGGATCGGTTGTCCTCCCAGTTGTTGCGACATTTCAAATCACCATATAATGTAGTGCTAAAATAGATGGTTTGTAGTTCTATATAAAGTTTTTTAGCGGGAGACCAGGTCGATGAGGTCAGAACCATCCTCAAGGACATGCAGGTGCTCTTCTCCAACAACAAGCGTTCTTCCGACCCTTTTTTTCTTCTTATAGTCAGATATGACGCACATCGCATAGGCCCCGGCGATCTCGGAGATGTTTCCGATCAGTGCGGCGCGCTTCACGGTCTTCTGCGCCGTCCCATAGCAGGTGAAGATTGTCTCGCTCTCGGCCATGGCTAGGGCCTGGAAGGGAGCCCGCCGCATCTCATGGACCTCGACCCCCATCCGCTCAAAGTCGTCCGGGAGGACACTTGCCTGCGGCGCCTCAGTCTGGTCGGTCGGAACATAGGAGAGGAGATCGATCGCCTCGATCACTGCCTCGTCAAAGAGTTCCTCAAGCTGGACCGCCACCTCAAGGGTGGTGTTCATCCCATCCTCGTACTTGGAGATGGTCCGGCGGGAGACCCCGAGGTACCGGGCCAGGTCACCAAGAGAGAGTTGGTGCCGTTCACGTAGTCCTTTGAGTATATCGCCGTTGACGTTCACGTACAGCCCACCGGGCTGGGCATAGATGAGAGGCGGTACCCCGTCGACAAAGTAGTCGTACAGTGTAGCCGGGCTGATGGCATAGATGCCATAGCGCACATAGACAGTCCCGCGCTCGAGATCAGCGTCCCTCGCCCGCTCGCCCACGATCATTGGGGAAGCGTTGAGGTGGCGGGCAATGGAGTCCAGATCACGCGAGATCTCTTCGGTCACTGAGTCGATGTGTGATACCACTTTTAAAACCATGAGAACGTCTTCTCTGCCTGCGATCAGATCAAAAGACCTCGGCCTGAGGCTGCAGCGTTCTGAAACCTCAAACCCTGCCGTCAGCATCACGCTGACAACCATATCAAGGAGACGTCCCTGCGACATTGTCACTCGTTAAAGGTGGATATAGTACGACGCCCTAATAAATAATCGCTTCATGCTCATCGGTATCGACGACACTGACTCACCGGCAGGGATGTGCACGACCTATCTGGGGGCCGTGCTGGTCAGAAAACTCAAGAGCGCAGGTATCGGAGTCACTGAGACCAGGCTGGTTAGGCTCAACCCGAATGCCCCCCACAAGACCAGAGGGAACGCGGCGGTCTGTATCAGGGCCGAAGGGGATCCTGAGACGGCGTTCTCGATCGCCAGGGCGCTGGTGAACGACCTCGCCGATCTCTCCTGCGAGAACACCAACCCCGGGTTGGTGGTCGTCGAGGAGGCTCCGCCGCCGGAGTTCTACTGGCAGGCGGTGCAGGACTTCTGCACGATCGAAGAGGCGCGGGAGGCCCTTGAGGGTGTCGAGGCGATCACACGAGGGTGGAAGAACTGCCGCGGACTGATCGGGGCGACGGCCGCAATCGCAAGCGATTTGCCCGACCGGACCTACGAACTCCTGGCCTACCGTGCCCGCGACCGCTTCGGAACGCCACGGCAGGTCGAGCGCGACTCGGTCTTTGCGGCCGAGGCGGCGACCTGGCCGCATACCTGGGATTCGGTTGATCCTGAAAACAAGGTCGTCGTCTGTGTCCCCCACACCCCCGACCCGGTCCTCTACGGGATCAGGGGCGAGAGTCCGGCCTGGGTGGAGGCAGCGGCCGGGCGGATCGTTGCGGAGACGGCGCCAATTGCACAGGTATGGGTCACCAACCAGGGGACTGACGCCCATCTCGTACCCGGCACAGTCGGTGGTCTCCTCGACGGACGGTCGTACTGTGTGGCGGCCACAGTCGCGGAGCAGGCGACGACCGGTGAGGGCGGGCACGTAAGTGTCGTGGTCCGCGACGGGGATGAGAGGCTCAGGTGCATGGCGTACGAACCGACAAAGGGCTTCAGGGACGTCGTGCGGGCCCTGGTGCCAGGTGACCAGGTCGTCGTCTGTGGGAGTTACAAAAACAAGAGTCTCAACCTGGAAAAGATCCAACTCAGAGAGGCAGCGGCAGACGTCCGCTATCGCCCGCCCCTCTGTCCAGCCTGCGGGAAGCGGATGACCTCGGCAGGACGGGACAAGGGCTACAAGTGCAGGCACTGCGGGGCAAGAGCAGCCGAGCCCGAACGTCTTGTCTCCCCACGAGCAATCATGCCTGGGTGGTTTGAGGTGCCGCCGACGGCGCGCCGCCACCTCTCAAAGCCGCTGGTGCGGGGGAAGCCAGGGTTTGCGTCGGCGCAAAATTTGAACTCCTGAGAGATGAGAAGAACTCGACGAGGACAGAAGGTTGCGATACCCTACTCTATCCTGAAGCGGCAGGTTCGGTAGGGCAAGTCCCCCGCAGAGAGAGACACTGTGAGGATTTCTACAGAACCGATTTTTGAGCAATCAAGAAGACTGAAGATCCCCAAAGGCAAGCCCCGCTCGAGAAGACCAGACAGAGGACAGCACCACGTGACTCAGGATCTTTAAAGATGAACAACCCAAAAACTCACTTGGGTTGAAACTCATCTTGAACTGAGGTTTTTCGTTCCTGAATTTCTAAACCCTATCCTCCACCAGGGGGCTTGGCCGCCCCCCGGAACCCCCGCGACACGATAGGTCGTGGACGGCAATCCCTCTTCATAGATTTTGAATATGCCTTCCCGACCCTATCTTGATCCTGGGGGTCAGGGCGGCACTCGCCCTCGGTACGGTGGATTTGGAAGGCATGAAAGCATCGTTGGGCAACGAAGAGAGGGAAGGTTTCTCCAGCACATTCAGTGCTCTTTTCTGAGAAGGGGGAGGACGGAAGAGTTTTGGGATATGCTCGATCTTTATTTCAGCCTTTTCGGCGCGTATGATGGATGATGGAAGAAGGCGGTTGAATCACTCTAGAACCAAGAAAGAATGAGAGGTTCTACAGAGCCCTAGAATGCCGACGTCACTCCCCAGCGAGTTCCCGCACCACTCTGATGTTCTCAGCATCGTCTCGGCGATCGTCCACCGGGGTCTCACAGATAAGAGGGAGGCGCTTCACCGCAGGGATCGAGAAGAAGGCGCGAAACCCCTCCTCACCGATCGCACCCAGGCCGATGTGCTCATGCCGGTCGAGGTGCGAACCAAGAGGGCCCTTCGAGTCGTTGCAGTGGACGACCCGGACGCGGTCAAGCCCGATGGCGTCTTCGAAGGCGTCAAGAGTCTCGCCGACGGCGTCGTCGGTGCGAAGGTCGTAGCCGGCCGCAAAGGCGTGGCAGGTATCGAAACAGACCGCGGTCCGCTCCTCAGGCAGGGCGTCGATGACCGCCCTGATCTCCTCGAAGGTCCCGCCAAGACTGTTCTTCGTCCCCGCGGTGTTCTCAAGGAGAAGGAGGGTCTCTCCTTTTGCCTCCTCAAAGGCCTGGAGGACCCCGGCAACCAGGCGACGCCGCCCACCCTCAATCCCGGTCCCGAGATGGCTGCCAAGGTGCATCACGAGATACGGGATCCCGAGCGCCTCGCACCGTCCGAGTTCGGCGGCGAGGGCCGTCACCGACTTTTCATAGACCTCCTCTTTGGGCGAGGCGAGGTTCGGGAGGTAGGGCATGTGGTCGACAACCGGGGCGATCCCCGACCCTTCAAGGGCGTCCCTGAAGACCGAGATGTCACCGTCGGTCAGCGGTTTGAACCGCCAGCCTCGGGGGTTCCGAGAAAAGATCTGAAAGGTTGTGCACCCCCGCTCCCTGGCGCGGCCCACCGCCGCCGCCAGGGATCCGGCGATTGAGACATGACACCCGACGCGTAGCATGGGAGAAGAGTGGGAAGGGGGAGGAGATGAGGGTGACGATTCGGGAGGGGGAAGAGGGAGCATCTTGAGAGATGCTCTCGTCGAGATCTCCCGGCGTAGCCATTCCATATCCGCACGACGAACCTGCTGTCCCGCTCCCGAGAGAGAGAGAGAGATGAACTCCCACATCTCCTGGAAGATTATCCTCCACCTTCCTCCTCGATGATCCGGTGGGTCTCCCGCCGGAGTTCAGGCACGCGGCTGACAACCGTCCTCCAGACAAGCATCGTGTCGACACTGAAATAGGTATGGATCAGTTTGTCCCGCATTCCCGCCATTTCCTTCCATGGAACGGCAGGATGCCTCTCCCAGATAGACGGAGGGATCTTTTTTGCCACCTCACCGATGACCTCGAACTTCATGCAGAGACAAAATTCTAAAACACTCTTTGACAATATCTATCTCTGCCGGCTGCGATCCTCTCATAGTAACTCCAGGACAGGGTCAAAAGAAAACAGGCATAGCATGCGCACGAAAAAGGAGAGGAGAGTGCAACGGACATTTTCGATCTATTTTCAGAACAATTATGGCGTTAATCATAGTCCTCTCTGAGAGCGATATGATCGGCATGTCCCAGAACGTAGGGATATGATTTTTCCATACACGTACGATCAGTCCAACTCGAATCGTTGCTTTCCAGGCGATACCCCCACGTACCCGCTGGAGCACTGTACGGATACCACCCATATTCACCGGTATCATATTCGTCCCATTTGAAGATCACATCCGTTTTATACGCATCATTTTGAGAGTTATAATCCAGAATTACCTCTGCAACGTCTGAATCCTGCTCATAAGAGATCACATCCCCTATCGCGTACGCAGGTTCCGGCAAAAGTGCGGAAGTAACGGTAGGTGTCGTTGTATACGGCGTATTACCCAGTTGAACTCCTAGATACGAAGATGGTTCTGGTTCGGAGTACACGACTTCGGCGTTATCCGCAAAAGCAACCCTCAAAACGTCCCACCCATCAGAGAGATCATCGGGATTCACAGAAAGATGGATCTTAATGGATTCTCCAGGCCCTAACGCATCGACAAAATCCCGATCCAGCATTAGATCCCCATTCTGAGAGTCATTCAGCGCCGTAATCTTTAAAATCTCAGTACTCTCCAGCGCAGAAGAGACATCGGATTCAGGCAGAGTTATCACAGCAACGACAATGTTATGCGCCGTGGTAGATCCGGTGTTCTTGACGGTCATGTACGTGTCAATGGAAGAAATGCTTTGATTTTCAGCACCACCATCGAGTATTTGCAGGTGTGTATCACCTTCGCTGAGAGATGAATCGGTACACCCTCCCGTTAAAACAACCGCAATGACAGAAACAAATAGCAGAACCAACGGAGTTGTTTTTATAAC
>JAQVHG010000284.1 GCA_028696365.1 Methanofollis sp. | reverse complement strand
CGTTCTGGCAGGCGGGCGAGCGGCATCGATGAGGGCCGATTCGGCGGCGGCGAGCATGTCCCGCCTGAGGGCGTTGAGGTAGGAAGCAGGGGCGAAGAGACCGCCGGGGTACTGGAGGTCAAGGCGGCCAATGAAGAACTGGGTGCCGCCGGTCCTGACCAGATGCTCCCTGATCCTGTCGGCACTGAGCGGCCTGGTCCTGGCCAGGCCCATCGGTTCGTCAGCGCGAACATGGAACGCGACGCCTTCCCCACGGGGCGGGATGCATACTCCAGTCACCATCGGAGTGCCGTCCTCCTCCCAGGTGACGGTGGCGTCAACCCTGAGGCGTTGCCGCCCAGCACGGACGATCTCGGTGGCCTGCGCTTCCAGGGCGGCCCGGCGGGTGACTGCGATCTCGGCGTCGAGAGGGGCAGGGCGCGGGAGCCTGATCTTCAAGGTGCTGTCCCGGACCCGCGGTGTCCCATGCACTACGAGCCCGAACTCCCCGCCAGGCCACCTCACCGCGAGCCCGTCGCCGTTCTGGGGGACGAGGTCGCTGTCGGCAAGAGCGACAGTCGCCTCCATCCGCTGGTTCGAGAAAGCGGTGACCGTGCCGAGGGGCACCCCGCGGTTGTCAGGGCGCTCTGGCCCGATCACCCCACGGTGCCGCTCACCGCAGAGGTAGCCCTGAGTAAACCCGCGGGTGAAGGCGAGGGCAAGGTCGCGCTCTGCCGTAGCAGGGTCAGGGAGGGATCGGCCCGCGGCCAGGGCGTCGAGAGCACGCCGGTAGACCGAGACGACGGTGGCCACATAGGCCGGGGTCTTCATCCGCCCCTCGATCTTGAGCGAGGCGACTGGCGCACTGACGACCTCCTCAAGACCCGGGTACAGGCAGATGTCACGCGTGGAGAGACGGTACCTGTCAGGGAGCCTGACCGGCTTGAGCCCGACCGGGCGGCCATAGGTGTCCAGGTCGCCCTTCAGCAGGGTGTAGGCTTTGCGGCACGGCTGGGCGCAGGCGCCCCTGTTCCCGCTCCGTCCGCCGATCACCGACGAGAGGAGACACTGGCCAGAGTAGGCATAACAGAGGGCACCGTGAAGGAAGACCTCCAGCCCGATCCCGGTCTCCTCGACCGCGGCCCGCATCCCCTCCACCTCGTGGAGCGGGAGTTCACGGGCCAGGACGACCCGTTCGATCCCGTGCGCCGCCGCCCAGCGCACCCCCTCCTCGCTGGTGATGGTCATCTGCGTCGAGGCATGGAGAGGGAGGTCGGGGACGAGTGTCCTCGCAAGCCTGAGGAGCCCGACGTCCTGGACCAGAACGGCGTCGACCCCGATCTCGTACAGGAAGAGAAGATATCGTGCGGCCGCCTGGAGTTCGGCATCGTGGAGGAGGGTGTTGACGGTCACATAGACCCGCACGCCGCGGGCATGGGCATAGACCACCGCCTCCTCGATGGCGGCATCGTCGAAGTTGGCAGCGTATCGGCGCGCCGAGAAATGCGTCCCGCCGAGGTACACTGCATCGGCTCCGGCCGCGACCGCGGCACTAAGGGCTTCCCATGAACCAGCAGGGGCAAGAAGTTCGGGCATCGCTCTCGGTTTCGTGTGCATAGATTGGGGCGAAGGAGATAAATCCCTTTCAGAGGGGGCAGGAGGTATCCACACCAGAGGGGGTGAGATGCTCCTCTGCCTGAGATTCCGGTGGATCGAGGTCGCAGGCTTGAGATAAAGACAGAGATGAATAAAAGTGCGATACCGCCTCTCACCGCATTTCATAGCCATTTATCGGGGACAACTCCGAATAGAACAGGATACCATGACCGACATCGACACCTACGTACGCCAGCTGGCGCAGACGCGAAAAGACCTGGAAGCCTTCGATCCCGAGGCCTGGAATGCCTTCTCCTCCCTGGTCAGGACCACCTCAAAGGGTGGGGCGCTCCCTGAAAAAGTCAAGGAGATCATCATGGTCGCCCTCGGCGTCGCGGACCACTGCCAGTTCTGCATTGGCATCCACACGAAGAAGGCCATCGCGGCCGGGGCGACGCGCCAGGAGATCATGGAAGGCGCCATGATGGCCATCACCATGGGCGGTGGGCCGTCGATGGCCTTTATGCGCTATGTGATCGACGCCTGCGACGAATACGGGGCCAGGTAATCGGTCGCCGAATTCGGAGAGAAGGGAGAGGAATAGGCATTCTAGCTCAATAGAAATTCTCACCTTCTCTTAGTCCGCAAACATATCCCAAAACTCACTGATGTTGAAAATCATCTTGAACTGAATTTTTTCGTTCCTGAATTTCTAAACCCTATCCTCCACCAGGGGGCTTGGCCGCCCCCTGATCCCCGGGACCACGATGAGGACGGGAAGGTAGAACAGATAATCATTACGAGTGCGTTGCAGTCCTCGACCTATCGTATCGCGGCGAACCCCCCCGCAGAGATAATAATCCAGAGGGTTTCTACACAGCCGATTCTATCTCCCTGAATCGTTTCATACCCCTTATTACGGATAACGGCGAGAAGGATAGATGATAGCATGACCGACATTGCCACATATCTCAAAGAGGTCAAGCAGACCAACGCCGAGATCGCCGAGTTCGACCCCGAGGTCTGGGACACCTTCCTCCCAATGGTCAAGAGCATCTCAAAAGAAGGAGCAATCCCGGCAAAGTACAAGGAGATCATGATGATCGCCCTCGCCGTCGCGGACCACTGTCCCTTCTGCATCGCGATGCACACCAAGATGGCCATCGGAGCCGGGGCGACGCGCCAGGAGATCATGGAAGGCGCTCTCACCGCGATCCCGATGGGCGGCGGGCCTGCGATGGCATATATGCGGTATGTGATCGATGCCTGCAACGAGTTCGAGGCACCATAAGATATTCTCTTTTTTCTGGCTCCGTAAAAACCATCACCTGTGCGGGGAGAATGTGGGTCACCCGCCTTCCCATATTATCTCGCCGGGGCTTCTCGAAGATCGGAGATATTCGATTCCCTGTGATCTCGAACTCGTTCACGCTCGTTCTCCCGGGATGAAGATGGGGGCGGGAAGGCAGATGGCTGATCATTCAGAAAGTCTCTCCGTCATCTGCATATCACTCATGAAGGAGCATGGAGAATTCAATTCATCATGCAAACCCGGAGAGATGATCCTCAGGATCATTTTCATAGAAATCATCCAAAAACTCTTCAACCCTCATCCTCACCGATGATAGTGAAGAGATCCCTGCTTTTTCATCGCGTACACATGCATTCGTCGCCTTCCC
>JAQVHG010000283.1 GCA_028696365.1 Methanofollis sp. | reverse complement strand
TTCCGATCTCCTGGCCTCTATAGAATCGAAGTCAACGAAGGCCCAGGTTCAGGGGTAAAAATCCTGAACAAACCGGTTCAACCCGCATTCCGTGAAAGTATGGGGTATGCTGAGCAGAACCTCTACGCGCGGTCCATGCAGCTCGTTGGAGATAAAGATCCTCGGCACCATGAATTTACTGCTCAATTACGGGCCTTTGATGTTTCGAAGTCAGGAGCAAAATTGGGAATGGCATCTCTGATTGCCCTGTGTAGCTCATTATTGAAGAGGAGTGTTCGCGGAGGGATGATTATCGTCGGGGAAATCGCTCTCGGCGGTTCCATTGAACCGATCTATAATCCTGTGACTATTGCAGAGATCGCTGTTGAAAAGGGTGCAATGACTCTGCTCATCCCTGTCAGCTGCCGGCGTCAACTCATTGATCTCTCTGACGATATGGCAACAAAGATCGACATTCTATTTTATTCGGATGCTCGAGATGCCCTGATAAAGGCCATTGATGATTGAACTCTGGCCTTCACCCTCAGCCTTTTACACATACTCCGTAGAAACAACACAAAACCTTCCTGCTCCCATGTTATTCATAGCAACAATTGTTTGATTCACACCATCTCCTCTACCAGAAAATTCAACCGCCACCCCACATCGAACCCCTTATCAGAAGAGAAGCAAATAACAGTAAACCATCGCATGCACGACCAGATTCGGACGCTCCTCCTCCGCCATAAAAACAAACGGATCGCCCTCCACGACATGGACGCCCTCCTCAAAGACGCGGGGGTCCACCTCTTCGCCGACACCGAACAGCAGAAGCAGTTCATTCGCACCGTCCAGACCCTCATCGAAACCGGCGTGCTCGTCCCCCTCAAGAGCGCACGGCCGCTCATCGAATACGGAGGGCTGCCGGCAAAATATACTCTCCACCGGGAACTGCTCGCGGAGAAGGAAACACCCCTCTCCGATGAGCACCGAAGCGAACTCTTCTCCCTCCCCACCCCGATGTCCATCGACTACTACGCAAAGCATCCAGACGACTATCGTCGGGACCGTGACGCCATCCTCAGGATCAGGGACCTGATCGAAGATGACGACGACGAGGTGCTGACCGTCAACGAACGTTCTTATGAGATCTTCGGCGACGAGAAGGCGATCGATGCACCTCAGCACGCCGCGGTCGACGGCGAGGCGGTGCTCAGGAACCTCGGCCTGACACTCGAAGACATCAGGGCAAAGAAGGTGTTTGAACCATTTTTCTATTTTGAGAAGGACTTCGGCAATCTGGAAGGGAAAGCGACGAGAACGGTCCTGATCGTCGAGAACAAAGACACCTTCTGGACCCTGCAGCAGGCAGTGACCACAGGGGAGTTTGACGGGATCAACCTGGTCATCTACGGCGAGGGGAACGCGATCCAGAAAAAATTCGAGTACATCGAGACCGTCGGCGGGACCACGGACGACCGGTACGTCTATTTTGGAGACATCGACAGGGAGGGTATCGCCATCTTCAACCGGTTGCAGGCACGCTATCCCGACTATGGCATCAGGCCGGCCACCTCCCTCTACACCGCCGTCCTGAAGAAGGCGGGATACCGGAATGCACGCCCTCTCAGGAACGACCAGAAGAGAGGCAGGTTCTCGTTCTCCCCCTTCATCGACGATTTCGACGACGAGAGCAGGGCGGCGATCGAGTGGATCATCACAGAGGAGAGATATCTCCCGCAGGAGGCCATCACCGCCGTCGACCTCAGGAGGATGAAGGCCCTTGGACTATCAGAGACATTGTAAAGAGATCAACGAACGGATGGAGCACCTGGTGTGCTTCTATCCATTTTTTAAGGCCTATACCTCGCCGTCGGTCAGGGGCCTGGACTATGACGCCCTCTACCTTGGTCTGGGCGTGCTGACATTCCTCATCGAGAAAGGCCGACTCCAGGGCCGCATGGTACCGCCCGAAGAGATCCAGGGATATGTCAGGGAGATGATAGAAGAGATGTATCCTGGGCGGAGATTTGACGCCCGGACGGTGACGCGGACGGTGCTCGGGATCCTTGAGACCACCCCCGGAGGGGAACTCTATGACTTTCAGTACCTTGACCCTGTCAGGCAGCAGCAGACCGACCGCTATGTCCACTATGTGAGGTACGACGTGAACGAAGGGGCATATGAGATCACCGACGCCGGGCTCGAGTTCATGATCGCCATCAAAGAACTCCCTGAAGAGTCTAGGGTCACGGTCACCCTCATCCTCTTTAAGAAACAGGTCGAGAGCGGTGCATTCAGGAATGCCCTTGAGACAGTGCGTGACCTCAACCTCGAAGTCCACCGGAAAAAAGGAAAAAAACAGGCATTGCTCGACAGCATGATCTACGGCGACCCCGACGTCGTGAAAAAATTCACCGCCTATACCAGGGACGTCATCTCCCAACTTGAACAGGAAGATGAACTCTTCAGACAGGTCAGGGCAACCCTCCGGGAACTCTCAGATGACACCGCCCAGATCACCGATCATGCGGCGTCGTTCGGGGAAGAAGACTTTATCGTCATCAAGAAACTCGCAGATGAACTGGACTACGGCTACAGACTCCACAACACCCTCCTCAAAGACTACACCGGGATCCCTGCCGAGTATAAACGGATCACCGATATCAGGCTGCACTCGCTCTTCGACCGCCGCTACCAGTTTCAAAAGATGCTCGAAAACCACGTCCAGGCCAACCTCCCAAATGACGTGCACGTGGTGGAGATGCTCCCCCTCCTTCTCCCACACGCAAGGAAAACCTTCAGCCTCTGCAAACTCTTTGAGCCCCAGAGTATCATCGGGAAAAAGACCGGGACTGCAGAGACCCGGGTGGCAGAGGAAAACTGGGGCGACACGAAGTTCCCTGACGAGGTGGTGCATGAACGGCAGAGCACGACCTTCACCGCCTACGCCTCGGTTCTGGTGGAAGGGCTCCAGGCCGCTGGCGGAACCCTCGACCTGCCTGCGTTCCTGGACCTGGTCCTGGCGGAGTACGGGGACGAAGGAGTGGACCACATCGACCTCATCCCCTTCCTGATCGAACTGAACCGAGGCGTACGGCAGGAAGAGAAAGAAGCCTACGAGACCGTCTTTGACCTCCACACACCAGAAGACCGACTGAGCCCCATCGAGAAGGCTCTGGTCTCGGCCACGGCCGAAAAGCAGGCGGCCATCGACGTGATCAGAGTCCGGTCCAGACCCGACGTCAGAGTGCGGCTCACTGACGAGAGAGACGTGTACGTCTCTCA
>JAQVHG010000282.1 GCA_028696365.1 Methanofollis sp. | reverse complement strand
CCGCGGTGGAACTGGACCAGATCACCAACGTCGACCAGAAGGCTGAAAACTACGCCGCCGTCGCAAACATCAGGATGCGGTGGACCGATCCCATGCTTGCCTTCGATCCCCAGGAGGAGGGGGTATCATTCAAACTCTATCGGGAGATCGACGACTTTGTCGAGGCCGAAGGGACGAGATGGCCCGAGTTCACGCTCTTCAACCAGCAGGGGAACAGGTGGACCCAGAACCGCCTCATCACCATAACCCCAAATGGGACAGCGACCTACTTCGAGCGCTTCTGGACGACCTTCCAGGCCCCTGACTTTTATTTTAAGGACTATCCCTTCGACGTCCAGACCTTCTACATCAGGATCCAGGCCCTGTACCCAGACGAGTACTTCAGGTATGCCGACTGGGAGGGAGAGACGATTGTCGGCACACAACTCGGCGAGGAGGAGTGGTACATCATCGGCTACTGGACTGAGGTCGACACCGTTGAAATGGACCAGGTCCACTCCAGGTTCTCGTTCGGCTTTGAGGCGAAACGGCATCTCGAATATTATATCCTCAGGATTTTTGTCCCGATCTTCATCCTGGTCATGCTTGGATGGGTCACTTTCCTTCTTAAGGACTACAGTAAGCGTGCCGACGTGGCAAGCGCCAACCTCCTCCTCTTTATCGCCTTCAACTTCACCATCGCCGGCGACCTGCCCCGCCTTGGCTACCTCACCTTCCTTGACGCCGTCCTGATCACCACCTTTGTGGTCAGCGGGCTCACGGTGGTCTATAACCTCTATCTCAAGTGGCTCGCGACCAAAGAACAGAAAGAGGCAGCTGAACGCCTCGACCGAGTGCTGGTCTGGTTTTACCCGGTCGCGTACATCGTCTCGATCGTGCTGATCACCACGGCATTCTCATGAGGGGATAGTCTCCTGGAGAGAGGAGGGAAGGGCCTCCCGAGTGGATTTCTCAAGCATACCTGATGAAAATTTCTGTGCGCCTGACATCTCTCAGGCGGAGGCCGGATTTGAAGATAGGCAGTGGGCGGCACTGTCCTTTTCAAGAATTTTGATCGTGCCTATCCCATACAGTTTCGGTTTTGATAGAGATCTGGAAGGATCTTCGGGGTCCTCATATTTCCACCAAAATAAAAAAATGAAACAGCATGATTTCAGGAAAAAATATTTTCATACTCCTTCACATCAACCGGGTTCTCTCTTCGCCGGGGGTGGGTCGCCGATGATGCAAGTTCTCCACGTCGACGACGAACCTGTCATCCTTGAGATGACACAGTTCTTTCTTGAACGCACCGGCGAGATGCAGGTCACTCTCTGCACCTCTGCAGAAGAGGCGCTCAAGTTGATCGAGACCACCGCGTTCGATGCCGTCATCTCAGACTATGAGATGCCTGGCATGAATGGGATCGACTTTCTCTTTGAACTGAGAAGTGTCGGCATCTCAGTCCCATTTATCATTTTTACCGGGCGGGGGAGGGAGGAAGTGGTGATCGAGGCGCTCAATCATGGGGCTGACTTCTATATCCAGAAAGGGGGCGAAGCCAAGTCACAGTTTGCAGAACTGCGGAACGCGGTCAGGCGAGCCGTGGAAAAATATCGGGCTGATCAGGAGATCCGTGAGTCCGAACGCTTAATCTCTGAGATTTTCCGCCACCTCCCTGATGCGACCTTTGCCGTCGACTGCGCCGGCAGGATTCTCGCCTGGAACCAGGCGATGGAGATGATGAGCGGGGTGGCGGCGCACGAGATCATCGGAACCGGTGGCCACACTTATGCGTCTCCTTTTTACGGCGTTTCAAAGCCGTCATTGACGGACGTCCTCCTTCATCCAGATAAAGAGGTGCCTGCCACCTATACAGTCATTCAGCATGAGAAGGGTCAGATTATTGCAGAGATCGAGGATGTGTTGGTAGATGGGAAACCGGCGGTGCTCTGGGCTAAGGCAACTCTGCTGTATGACCAGAACGGAAACGTCAACGGGGCGATCGAATCGGTCCGTGACATCACGGCACAGAAGAAGGCTGAAAAAGAACTCATCTCAACTGGAGAGTATCGTCGCACCATGATCGAGGCACATATCGACCCGCTGGTAACCATCGACTCTGACCAGCGGATCACCGACGTCAACGCAGCGACTGAGGCATTGACTGGGGTGGGACGGGACGCCCTGATCGGTACCGCGTTCTGCGCACTCTTTACTGAGCCAGAACGTGCAGAACAGGCATATCAGATGGTGATGGCTGTTGGCACGGTCAGAGAATATGCTCTTACAATCCAGGGTGTGGATGGAGACACGTATCCGGTGCTCTTCTACGGTACCATCTATCAGGGCAGGTACGAGGAGAAGAGAGGTGTTTTTGCCGAACTGCATGCCCTGTTGCCAGGGAAGGAGGAGAATAACATCTGCCATGCTATGGCTCCATCTTTCACTGAACAGGTCGGGGGATTGTCGTCGTCACAATGATTGGGGTTTCTGTATTCATGTTCTAGGGCCTTTGTAGAAACCCTCTTGTCAACTCTCTCTACAGGGGGCAGCGCCCCCGGCGCGAAGAAGAGGAAGGCGATTATGTCATGCGTATACTAAGAATTGGCAAAGGTTTTCTACAGAGCTGTTCCTGGAGGAGTCCTCAGATAAATGATCATGATTAATAATGAGTAAAGGTACATGAGATTCTATGAACTTGTGGGGGGTCCGTCGGTGCGCTATATCGTGATCGATCGGATGACAAAGGAAACTCTCTGCCTCACCACCGATCTGGAGGAGGCATATACTGTCTGGTGGGAACATCTTGGATACTCGGCCGAGGTCCATGCTGTCCCTGCCAGGGCGCGGGCGATCATCCTGAGCCAGAGGAGTCGGGATGCGGGGATGAGAGCGGTGGAGGCAGTACGGTGCAGCATAGGATACCCCTGTATGGGGATGACCGGAGCGGTGTAAAGAGATATCACGGGAGTGTGTAGAATCATGAAAATGCACCAGGAAAAGTTGTTCAGTCTCTGAAATTCTTAAACGAATATGTTCTGCCTGAGACAGTGACTCAGGGCGGGGTATTCGTGTTCTGAGGGAACATTTGGGCATTGTAGAAACCCTCTGGATGGCTCCCTGTGACAGGGAACTGGCCATCGAAGCCTTACGAGTCTTCTCAAGATCTCTTCGGTCACACCCACCATGTGATAGGGTCGAGAACTGCAACGCCCTTGTCATGTTCGCTGATTACGCCTTCCCGTCTCCATCATCCGTCCCAGGGGAACGAGCGGGAATGGAAGACT
>JAQVHG010000281.1 GCA_028696365.1 Methanofollis sp. | reverse complement strand
AAAGACCTCGTTCGCATAACTTGCGTCCTCGATCTGTACCTGTTTGAGCACCCGGTGTTCAGGGTCCATCGTGGTCTCCCAGAGCTGGCCGGCATTCATTTCGCCAAGACCCTTGTACCGCTGGACACTCACGCCCCTCTCACCCATCTCAACGAGGGCCTCTTTCATCTCCTCCTCGCTGAAGGTATAACGCTCTTTTTTCCCCTTGCTCACCCTGAAAAGCGGTGGCTGGGCGATGTAGACATATCCCCGCTCGATGAGATCAGGCATGTACCTGAAGAAGAAGGTGAGGAGCAGGGTCCTGATGTGCGCCCCGTCCACATCGGCATCGGTCATCAGGACGATGTGGTGGTAGCGTGCCCGGTCGGCGTCGAAGTGTTCCCCGACACCGGTGCCGATGGCAGAGATGAGCGCCTGGATCTCGGCGTTTTTCAGGATCTTGTGGGGCGAAGCCTTCTCGACGTTGAGGATCTTACCCCGCAGTGGGAGGATGGCCTGGAACCGCCGGTCACGTCCCTGCTTGGCAGAACCGCCTGCTGAGTCACCCTCCACGATATAGACCTCACTCTTTGCAGGGTCACGTTCTGAGCAGTCGGCAAGTTTGCCAGGGAGGCCGCTGCTCTCCAGGGTGTTCTTGCGCCGCGCCAGTTCGCGGGCGCTATGGGCGGCCTCGCGTGCCCGTGCGGCAAGGAGAGCCTTGTTGACGATCGCCTGGAGGACCTTCGGGTTCTCCTCGAAGTACTCGGTGAGCGAGGCATAGGCGAGGGAGTCGACGATGCCCCGCACATTGGAGTTGCCAAGGCGCATCTTGGTCTGTCCTTCGAACTGAGGGTTTGCGATCTTGAGGGAGATGACCGCACAGAGTCCTTCCCTGACGTCCTCGCCCCGCAGTGACCCACCATTCTTGAGGAGGTTGTTTTTCTTGGCCGAGGAGTTGATCGCACGGGTGATGGCACTCCTGAACCCTTCGAGGTGCGTGCCGCCCTCTCTGGTGTTCACTGAGTTGACGAAGGTGAAGATCTGCTCTTTGTAGGTGGCGGTATACTGGAGGGCGACCTCCACCTCAAGTTTGTTCTCTTCGTCCGCCCGGTCGAAGGCGATGATCTCTTCGTGGACCTTCTCGTCGCTGGCGGTGAGGTGTCTGATGAACTCGCGGAGCCCGCCTTCGTAGCAGTGGCGCTCCTCTTCGCCGGTCCGTTCGTCCAGGATCGAGATGGTGATCCCTGAGTTGAGGAAGGCGAGTTCGCGCATCCGGTGGGCGAGCACATCAAAGTCGAAGGTGACAGTCTCAAAGATCGCCGGGTCAGGGCGGAAACAGATCTTTGTCCCGGTGACTTTTCTCCCAAACGTGTCCAGGAAGCGGTCCCGGTCTTCCCCGATTTCGTCCCAGTCGCCTTCTGTCCCGTAGACCTGGGCGTACCTGGCCTTCATCTCCTCAAGGCTCTCGTCCCGTTTGGTGAGCCGTTTGGTGACGATGCCCCGGGAAAATCTCATCTCATGGACTTTCCCGTCCCTGAAGACCGTGGCTGAAAGTTCGGTGGAGAGGGCGTTGACCACCGAGACGCCGACGCCGTGGAGACCGCCGGAGACCTGGTAGGTGTTCTTGTCGAACTTGCCGCCGGCGTGAAGGACGGTGAGCACCACTTCAAGGGCGCTTTTGCCACCGTTCATCCTGTCGACCGGGATACCCCGACCATTATCCTGGATGACGCAGGTCCCGTCGGCACCAAGGACAAGGGTTATGTGGTCGCAGTACCCGGCGAGCGCCTCGTCGATGGCATTGTCCACCACTTCATAGACGAGGTGGTGCAACCCCCTCGTATCGGTGCTCCCGATGTACATGGCGGGCCGCTCGCGCACTGGCTCAAGCCCTTTCAGTACGGTGATGTGGGAGGCGTCATATGATTCTTTCATAGATGTCCTCCGTTATAATAAAGGAAGCAAAAGATCGTGGATTCACAGTATGATATATAGGACGTATATCCTCATTAAGGTACTTATATTGTGAGACTTTTTCCTATGAAGTCATCCCAAAACTCTCCAGTCCTCCCCCTTCTCAGAAGAGGGCACTGAACGTGGTGGAGAGATCCTCCCTCTCTTCGTTGCCCAACGATGGCTTCATGTCTTCCAACTCAACCGTGCCGTGGGCGAGTGCCGCCCGGACCCCTGGGATCACGATGGGGTCGGGAAGGCAGAGGGCAGATGTTCTGGATCATTTTCAAAGTAAATCCTCATAGATCTATCTCTCGGAGGACCCTTCCGATCACGTGCCTTCCCACCTCATACGCGCCAGGGCCCACCCCCTGATCCTCGGATGAATATGAAAGAAGTGCCTTCCTCGGCTTAATCGTGTGGCGGTGGTGAGAGGTGCGAGAGGCGGCACGCACCCTGCAAGAGAGGAACATCCTGAGGGATTCTACAGAGCCAGAAGTATCTCACTCTCGCCCTCCCTCCTCTACGCAAATATCGGAACAGAAGACAGAGACGATCATGATGAAAAAACGATCCCGACCTCTCTAGATCTGTCATGAGAAGAGTTGGTGCGATCTGATCTTCACGCACCTCTCTCGGTTCTGATCGCCGGGCTCTGTAGAAATCCTCTTGATGGCTCTCTCTGGCGGGGGGCTGCCGCCCCCCCCGAACCCCCCGCCACACGAGAAGTGAGGGGTTCTACAGAGCCGATCGTCGGGATCATTTTCACAGGGATGGTACGCCCCGGGCAGACCGCATGCACAGAATCCCATCGCAGTGTCTCGGTGTAGAAGAACCCCTGCTCCCCTCCCCACACCAGGGGTATACTTTTCTACCTGGCTGCTGGATGCTCACCTATGGTGCATCAAGAGCGGATCACGGTGACCACCGGAGGAGAGGGCGACATCGTCGACCTCACTCCGGGGGTGCACCGGTGTGTGGAAGCAAGTGGGACTGAGAACGGGGTCTGCACCCTCTTTGTCATCGGGTCGACGGCGGCGATCTCGACGATCGAGTACGAGGACGGGGTGCTCGACGACCTGCGGGGTGCCCTCGAGCGGGTCGCTCCTTCAGATATCATCTACGCCCATGACAAACGGTGGGGGGACGGGAACGGACGGTCGCACGTGCGTGCCTCGTTTGTCGGCCCGTCTCTCACCCTGCCGGTGGAGAACGGGTCGCCGGTGCTCGGCACCTGGCAACAGGTCGTCCTCCTGGAACTTGATATAAGGCAGCGCCGTGAACGAACGATTGTCTGCACGGTGCTGCCCTAAAAAAATAGATCTCAGAATTGAGATGGAAAAAAA
>JAQVHG010000280.1 GCA_028696365.1 Methanofollis sp. | reverse complement strand
GTCTCATTGTCGCAGAGAAGAATATCTCGGCGCGGCGAGTCGCGGCCATCCTGGCAGAAGACCAGAAGGTCACCACCAAGAAACAGGGAGGGGTAGACACCTACTCCTTTGGCGACACCACCGTCGGCGGGCTGAAAGGGCATGTCGTCGAGGTCGACTTTGAACCTGGGTATGCCAACTGGCGCTCGAAAGAGCGCCCCCCAAGGAGCCTCATCGACGCAGGCACCGTCAAACGTCCGACCGAGAAGAAGATCGTCTCACTTCTCCAGAAACTGGCGAAGAAGGCCGACCAGGTCATCATCGCCACCGACTTCGATACCGAGGGAGAACTGATCGGCAAGGAAGCCCTGGAACTGGTGCAGGCAGTCAACCCAAAAGTACCGATCTTCAGGGCCAGGTTCTCGGCCATCACACCACAGGAGATCAAGCGGGCCTTTGCCGAACCGACCGAACTCGACTTCGCCCTGGCCGCGGCCGGCGAGTCGCGCCAGATCATCGACCTGGTCTGGGGAGCCTCCCTCACCAGGTTCATCTCCATCGCCGCCAGGCGAGGCGGGGCAAATATCCTCTCGGTCGGCCGGGTCCAAAGCCCGACGCTCGCGATGATCGTCGACCGCGAGCGAGAGATCGACGCCTTTGTCCCCGAGCCCTACTGGATGCTTAGCCTCCAGACCGAGAAGGATGCCGCCCCCCTTGAGCTCCGTCACACCGCCGGACGATTCACCGACCGCACCAAGGCGTTCAAAGCAAAAGAACAGACGAAAGAACCGCTCACCGTCACCGAGGTGAAGGAGGGGATCAAACACGACCGTGCCCCGACACCCTTCGACACGACCGCTCTCCTGGTCGCCGCAGGGAGGATCGGGATCTCGGCGGCAAAGGCGATGCGGACCGCTGAAGATCTGTACATGAACGGGTTCATCTCGTACCCGAGGACCGACAACACCGTCTACCCAAAGACCCTCGACCTCGACGAGGTGCTCAAGATGCTTGCCAAAACTCCCTTCGCCAATGAAACGAGATGGGTGAAGCAGCACCGACGCCCGACACCGACAAGGGGTAAGAAGTCGAGCACCGACCACCCGCCGATCCACCCGACCGGCCCGGCGACGAGAGAACGCCTCGGCGAAGATAGGTGGAAACTGTATGAACTCATAGTAAGACGGTTCCTTGCCACCCTTTCTCCTGACGCCGAATGGACCACCACAAAGGTGAACTTCGACGCCAGCGGCGAGCCCTATACCGTCACCGGCGGACGGCTGAAAGAGGAAGGATGGCGGCGGGTTTATCCGTACAGCAAAGCAACCGAACGGTTCATCCCTGCCTGCACGGTCGGCGAACGTCTCCCCATCCTCTCGGTTGACCTCGAAGAGAAAGAGACCCAGCCCCCGCCGCGCTATACCCAGAGCCGGCTCATCCAAAGGATGGAGGAACTCGGTCTCGGCACCAAGAGTACCCGCCACGAGGTGATCCAGAAACTCATCTCCCGCCGCTACGTGCAAGACGGGCCATTGCGCCCCACCCTCGTGGGCAAAGCGGTGATCGAGTCGCTGGAGGCCCACGCCGACACCATCACCAGGCCTGACATGACCAGGACGCTCGAGACTCACATGCAGCTGATCAAGGAGCGCAAAAAGAGGCGGGAAGATGTCGTCAACGAGTCCAGAAAGATGCTCAGTTCGGTCTTCGACGATCTCGAAGCGCACGAAGAACAGATAGGCCAAGAGATCATCGACCGCACCGTTGCAGAGCGGACCATCGGTCCCTGCCCGGTCTGCGGCAAGAACCTCCAGCTCCGCCAGGCCCACGGGGCCTCGCAGTTCATAGGGTGTTCGGCGTACCCGGAGTGCACCTTCAACATCAGCCTCCCTGGCGTCATGTGGGGGAAGGCCATCCGTGTCGAGAAGGTCTGTGAACAACATGGTCTCAGCCATGTCAAGTTGATCAGAAAAGGAGCACGCCCCTGGGACATTGGGTGCCCGCTCTGCTCACATATCGAGTCCAACGAAAAGACGCTGCGCCTGATGCCCTCGATGACCGACGGCCTCCTCGCCGCCCTCCAGGCCCAACACATCTACACCGTGCCTGAGATCGCCAGGATGACCGCAGACGACCTGACCGAGCGGCTCGGGATAGGGGCCGGCACTGCAGATACTCTTGTCGCCGAGGCGAACAACGTCCTGGACCTCCTCCGCCGGCGTTCAGAGATGAAGAAGTTCATCCGTGCCGAAGTCCCGCCGCGCCGCCGGCGGAGTCATGCAAAGATCACCAGGCAGTTGAACGAGGCTGGCATCAACGACATCCAGGCCCTGGGTTCGGCCGACCCCGCCCTCCTGAAGAAGGCCGGGCTCTCCGACGAAGAGACCGACCACCTCCTCAGCACGGCACAGGCCGTCAGGAGTACACAGCGGCTAAAAGAGGCAGGCCTCCCGGCGGTCAGCGTCAAGAAATACGTCGCCGCAGGGATCACAGGTCCAGAGGACTTCGCCACTTTCCACCCGGCCTACATCAGCGCGGTCAGCGGAGTGCGGGTGGAGACCGTCTGCAAACATGCCCAGACCGCCTGCAAGGTGGTCGGCCAGACACCCCCTGAGAAGATCACCCAGAAAAGACTTGAAAACGGGAAGAAAGAACTCCTCCAGGTGTCGGGCATCGGCGAGGCGACGATCGAGAAACTCTACCTTGCCGGGATCACCAACGCTTCGGCTCTCGCCGACGCCGACCCAGAAGAGGTCGCAGAGAGAGCAGGGATCGCCCTCGACAAGATCAGGGACTACGTGGCATCTATATCGAGAGAACGCAAAACAAAGAAGTAAGACGTGAACCGCATGCATACGGACTGGAAACACTGGAAACACGTAACCAAACTCGATCCCGATAAACACCTCGACCAGGCGGTCGTCGACGAGGTGGCGACCTCAGGGACCGACGCCATCCTCCTCTCAGGCACCCTCAACGTGACCCGCGAGAACCTCGCCGAACTCCGCGAACAGGTGCAGGACTACGGCATCCCTCTCATCGTCGAGCCCGCCGATCCAGAAGGGGCGGTCTTCGACGGGGTCGACATGCTCTTTGTCCCAAGCGTCCTCAATACCCCCGACGCCAGGTGGGTCGTCGGCAAACACCAGCAGTGGGCCCTCAAAGACCCCTCGATCCCCTGGGACCGGGTCGTGCCCGAGGCATACGTCGTCCTCAACCCTGCCTCGGCCGTCGGGCGGGTGACCAGGGCGACCTGCGACCTCTCCCCAGAGGAAGTCGCGGCCTATGCCAGGTGCGCGGAG
>JAQVHG010000025.1 GCA_028696365.1 Methanofollis sp. | reverse complement strand
ACGATCCCGACACTCTCATTGGTACTTGACCACGTGAATGTTAGCGGCGTGATTTCGTCCCCAAACTGGTCATATCCCATGGCAGTAAAGACCTGGTCTCTGATATTGTCAGTGTACATCACGACCAAAGCGGGGTCCATTTTGATCGATGTCAGAACTTTTTCGACAGATTCTGTCACCGTAACCTCAACACTGCTGGAGGCACCTTTTGTCGAGGCGGTAAGCTCAGTCATACCCTCAGAAGCCGGTGTAAACACTCCATCGTTGTCGATTGTACCGACTTCAGGATCACCGCTTGACCATGTGAAAGGAGCACCGACGATCTCCCCGCCCTTTTCGTCATATGCTCTTGCTGAAAACGTCTGCTTGCCGTTGAGGGGCACTGTTGCAGATTCTGGTGAGATCACGACCTGCGCAGCAGGGGGGAGAGGGGCACCTGAGACATAATATCCACTGAACTCGCCTGGGTTTCCAAGGAGACGGTTTGTCCAGCACGTGATATTGTATACCCCAACTTCGGCATTTTTCGAATACGCATAGGCATTCACAGCCATGAAAGAGTTCAGGTTCTCGACCTCATACTGCACCCTGACAGGCTGCACCCCGTGACGGTCGCCGGCATTGAGATCGACCAGCATCATCATGAATGGGTTGGACTCATCATTCACGTCCTGTTCTGGGTACAGGGGATATTTCGTATGTGCAGCAGGCCGCCAGGTCTGCGGACCATAGATAAGGTCGTCCTTTGTAAACCATTCATCCAGGGTCACATCTTTGTAATGAACATCCTCCATTGCAGGCGGGGCGTGCGGGACCGGATTTGGAACCCACTGGTACCCGTCTGCCTTCAGATGAAGTTTAAAATCATCCGAAATCGTCCCATTGACTGCAATAAGGAGTAAAATTTCGTCTTTATACTGACGCCCTCCGGTGTCGGTAACCCAGAATGTCCCAGAAGGCCTGTTTGTAAACGTAACTTTCCCAGACTCTGAGAGGTCGTCGGTGATGTGCAGAGTGTTTTGCCCAGAATCAATATCGGGTGATGCAGCCGGCTCGCCGGTCCACCTGATGTTGTAGGTGTGATTCCCGAAATCATTGAACCTGGCACCATCTTCATTCGCAACCCTGAGGAACAGATTGTTGGTATCAGGCATCACACCTCCGACACTGTCACTGACAGAGGATAGCCTTTCCACCGTGTCTGTCGGTACTAGCGGAGTGTCGGGCAACGGGACCGTCACTCCCACCTCCACAGTACCGTTCACAGTACTGTTCACAGCAGTGGCGTTGATCACCACATCTCCAGGGGAAAGTGCGGTGAAAGAACCTGTGCGGTTCACCGTCCCAACAGACAGGTCGCTGCAGTTCCAGGTAAATAGAACATCAGGCACGACCTCACCCAAAGGATCGTACGCCACCGCCGAAAACGAACGCACCTCGCCCACTGTCATTGCGGTGGAGACCGGTGTGATATTCACCCACGAGATCTCCTGTTGAGGCGATACTGAGATCGCAGCATTCTCTTCCTCACCACCCACAGAGATATTCAAAGAAGAGAGCACTGCGTCCCCGACATCCACAGTCATCTCAGACGCATTTACATCTGAAACTGAGAGGTTCTCTGCTCCGGCGGGGACCATACAGAGGGTACCGATAGTTATGAGCACGAGACCCAACAATACTGATGAGAAAATATTTTCCCGGCATTTCTTGCCAGATCCGGATGAAATTTTAAGAATCATAATAATCCAACCATTTTATCACTGACGTCACCGCATATGCAAAACGATATACTCTATATTTGATAATTGGGCGATAAGTATAACTCTTTTGATTTGTTGATAGGTTTAATAGATTCAGATGACTAAAATTAAAATTTGAAATATTATTAACAATAGATTTTAAATTGTCAGGATTAATTCTGGATAATATCGACCCCGTAGAGATCTTCACCAATTCTTAGTATGTGGATGACTCAAACCCCATCCTCATCATACACGCAGGAGGCTCTGTTCCCGGACCCAGGGAGGGATGAAGAGTGGAGCGGGAAGGCACCATTGATGCACCTGAAGAAGGGACTCTCATTCACAGCTTATCTTGTCGGGGCGCGAGCGTAGCGAACATAAGAAGGCTGAAGGCCTTCGAATAACGCGCTTTCCCACGACGGTCCCCCCCCCCGCCACACGATAGAGCCAAGGGCGGCAGCATCCTCATCATGGGCATCTATTCTGCCTTCCCAGATCCATCTTCTTCCCAGAGGGTTCTGAGGTAACGAGCATAAGCGAATTTGAGAAGATCTTTGATCTTCAGGGAGTCTAGGCCGACTGATGTGGGAAGAGAGAGTTAAGATCCACCAAAAATTGTTTAAGAGCTACAAAGAGTCATAAATTCAAATATTCTCTTGAATACACTCATCCATCCAAGAATGAATGAAATCAAGACAGCAGAATTTTCAGAGTAAGCATGAACCTGGTTTTTATTTCAATTAAGATGGATCCAGGCGATCCTATGAGAGGGAAAATATGATCCAGACCTACCCCAAGTCCTGTCTCCAGACCCAGATCGATCCAGGTAAAAAAAGGAAGAGGTTTAGAAGTTGATTGTCCAGCCACTGCTCCCCGTATCAGTCACCCTGTTTGTCCAGGATACAGACTGCCCTTGCTTCGACTGATTGCACCAGGTGTAGATGTCAAACAATGCGCGGCCATCATACCCTGTGATGTCATAATCGATCTCGATCATCCCGTTATCTATGAGGTCGGTGTTGTACTTCAGAGTCCCGAGCCCCAGGTCGATGAACATGACCTTATAGGTGTCTGAGGGGTCTGTCATGTCCTGGCCGTAGTACATCGGATAACTCTTATCGAAGTTGGGGCGCCAGTTGCAGTCAACAAGATTACGACCATTCTTAAGGAAACGTCCTTCATCAAATGTACCGATATCGACTGAATCATAATAGGTCACCGACGGAGGGTACATAATCGTCGGCGTCAGCGTCCAGTTGTATCCAGAAGCCGTGATGCTCAATGCAAGATCTGTCGTATCGGCCTCTCCTGGCACACCAAACATAAGAATCGCAGAATCACTGCACCCAGGATTCTTACTGGTGTCAGAGATGTAAAACGTCCCGTTCAGACCCTGATTTGTGTAGACCCCACCATTTTTGTTCGTCGTGCTGTCGGTGATATGGATCGCATTGAGCCCACCACCAGCCTTTGAGAAGTTGAAGAAGTAGGTATCATCACCATAAGGATCATAAAACGCCCCATTCGCCATCTCGATGTACGTCTGGTTGTTCCCGGCAAATTCAGCCGCAGACACCGGCATAACACACACGGCACACATCAGCAGCACTGCTGAGACCATCGCCACTTTTAGTGCCCGTGCTCTTCCTTCATTTTCCATTTAAAACTCACCTTCGTACAATCCCAGAGTCCACTCTGACTCCAGGGTTCTATCAACTGAGGGCCAGGTCGCACAGGTCAAACACATTTGCCAAACATTGGCCCACAATCAACAATATCCAGTACTGATCTAGGAGAGCTTATATTTTTCTGATTAATATTGTCTACTATTTACCCAAGAAATACACCTTAATCCCTGGCTTCCCTCATGCACGTCCTTCTTCTACCCTTCACCAGACCGACGTCACACCGACCCCCCATTCAGGACAAACACCAACACTCCGACCGGTCGACAGATCGACCCAGCACCCTCTCACCCCCGCGCACGAGGAGAGATCAGAAAAAAAGATTTAGAAGAGGTCCTTGAGCTCGATCTTGAACGGCCCAAGGTTGCCGCCGAAGTTTCCGGCACTGATGAAGACGACGCCAGGTACCTTTGCCGCTGCCTTGACACCCGCAGCCATTGCTGCCTTCACCGATGCCTCGTCGACACCATCGATGACGATCTCGTAGAGCGCCTTCACGCCCTCAGGCACCATGGAGTCCTCGACCTGCTCACGCAGCGTCGGGCAGTACTTCTCGTTCGTGGTGGCCGCCATGAACTTGTACTTGGTACTGCCGACCTTCGAACCTGAAGCGACGATACCACTTGGGAACGGTGCGATGACGCCAGGAACGTCAGCAATCGCGTCAGATGCCGCCTGAGCAGCCATGAGCGCAGCCATCTGATTCTCGCCCATGATGAAGAAGTTCCCGCCAGCGACACCCTTGACGATCCCAAAGTCCTCCTCGCCGACATACTCACCATTCATGATCGGAATAGCCCAGCACTGCCGGCCACCAACTTCCTTCTTGTACTCATAGCCGTCACCGAAGAAGTGGAGCTTCAGCGGAACCCGCTCTTCAGCCTCAGGCATACCGTCGAAGACCGCAGTCGTCGGGGCAGTGAGGACACACTCAGACAGGCGCTCGAGAGCCCGCGCTTTGATCTTCTTCTTGCCAGCACAGATGAGGATCGAATACCCCGGCCGCCCGTCAGGGGTCTCCTCAGCCGGAACAAAACCCTCGATCCCAGCCTCGCACGGACACCCGATCGCAGAGGTGGCAAACCCAGTCGCCTCAACCGCGGCCTTGTGTGCCCACTCCTTGGTCACTGCAGTAATAACCGCCCTCAGAACCCAGGTCGGGAACGCTTCAGCGTATGTCTCGTCGATGGTCACACCATTATATTCCATATGTGTACACCGTACAGATGTTGCAACAGGTAAACAGAAGAATATTTCTAAATTACTAATGGCCAGCCTGTCCAACTGCACGATCATACAGAACCGGCGCGAGACCGGATGAACGGTCTGAATAATCCGATTTGAGAGACCAATTGAGCATATACGCTTAATGATCAGATAAAATCAATAGAATATCATTGTCAAAGGCTCTTTCCGGGCTTTTTTCAAGGGTGTCGTGATTCAGAAAGTTTATCTATATTATTTGCCAACTCTTTCATAATCGATTTTCAATCGATATAGCTGGTGCGTGAAACCATGGCATTTGCAGTGCACGTCAACATGGAACGTTGTACCGGTTGTAACAATTGTGTGGTCGCGTGCCCAGTGGACGCACTGGAGCTCAACACCGTAGATCCTGTCACTACTGACAAGATCTACAAGGTGATGAACGGCAAGGCAACTGTCCTTGACGTTGATCACGAGCTCTGCGCCGGCTGCGGCGTATGCGTCGAGGCATGCCCATACGATGTGATACGGCTGGTCGTTGGATCAATGCAGTCCGGGTCTCCGGCCCCGATGACAGCAAAGGAGTGAGGGTTACTCATGGCGATCTTTCCGAAATTCTCGAAAACAAGAGATGGTGTGAATATCATCAACGAGCAGCGGCTCCTCAAGCAGGTCAACCACCTCATCCTCGACACCCAAAGGTGTACAGGATGTGGGATCTGCTCAGAGTCCTGCCCTGAAGAAGCAATCACAGTCAGCATGGTCGGTGCGACCAAGAGGAAAAAGGGAATTGACTACGCGTCCCCCGTGAACATCGACGAAGTCAAGTGTTCATACTGCGGTGTCTGTGTGGTAATGTGCCCCTTCAACTCGCTGACTCTGAAGATCGATGGCGAAGAGAGTCTTCCGATCGTAGAGCGGGAAGGCTTCCCGCAGTACGATATGCTCGCCAAGATCGATGACGAAAAGTGTGTGCGGTGCACCACCTGCGAGGACGTCTGTCCCCGCGACGCAATCGACCGCGACGTCCCTGCCTTTGAAGGCAGCGTCGAGGGCGGACGCGAGCGTCAGACCGCCCTTACCGCAAAGACCACCTTCGAGGTCGACACCGACAAGTGTACGGTCTGCGGCATCTGCGGTTCGCTCTGTCCGGCAATCACGGTCAAGCGCAAGGAATTCACCGCCGAGACCGGCGCGGTCGAGGGCGACGTCCTCTGGGACGAGAACCTCTGTGACGCCTGTAAGGTCTGTGTCGAGACCTGCCCAGAAGAGGCGATCACCGTCAACCGCGAGGTCGAGGCCAAGAAACTCCCAGGCAAGGTCAACATCATCGAAGATGACTGCTGCACCTGCCGCTGGTGTGCCGAGAACTGTCCGACCGAGGCGATCACCGTCGAGAAGATCTTCGAGGGTGAAATCGAGTTCCACGCCGAGAAGTGTCCAGGCGGCTGTTCGACCTGTGCCGAGATCTGTCCGGCCCACGCGATTTACCTCCCCTCCCCTGCACCCGTTGCCGAGATGAAGGGCGAGAAGGAGCCAAACATCGCCGTAAACAAGGACCTCTGCATCCTCTGCGGTGCATGTGTCAACGCCTGCCCTGGTGAGGACATCATCGTCCTGAAGCGGACAGGTATCCGCATGAAGGGCAAGGAGACGGATCTGTTCAACAAGATCAAGGCAAAGCTCTTCACCCCGCGGACTTCCAAGGTTAAGGAAGACGTCACGCCCGGCGAAGTGGAACTCAAGGCCCTTGAAAACGCGTGAGGTAGTGACATGGCAAAAGGATATAATGACCCTGCGATGGAAGAGAAGTTCCAGGACAGGTACTTCCACGCTACAACCGAAACCAATCCTGAATTTATCAAAGAAATTGAGCGCCTCGGCCGTACCCACGCACACATGTGCTTCCAGTGTGGGACCTGCACGGGCTCCTGCCCCTCTGCACCCAGGTCGAGTTACCGGATTAGGAAGTTCATGCGCCGTGCAGTGCTCGGACTTGAGAAAGAGGCCCTGACCGATCCAGACCTCTGGCTCTGCACTACCTGCTACAGCTGCGCTGACCGGTGCCCCCGCGACATTGCCCCGACTGATGTCATTATGGCAATGCGCAACCTCGCGTTCAAGGAGGACATCGTGCCCAGGAACTTCCTCAAGACGATCCAGCTCATCTACAAGACCGGTCACGGCGTGCCCAACAACGACGCGAACCGGGCTGCCCGGCTTAAACTCGGACTTGAGGCCGAACCTGAAACGACCCACAAGTATCCAGAGTTCATTCCAGGCATCCAGAAGATCCTGGACCACTACGATATGAAAGAGACTGCAGACAGAATCCTCTCAGAGGGTGAGCAGTAAATGCACGAGTATGCGTTTTTCCTCGGGTGCATTGCACCGAACCGTTACCCAGGCTGTGAAGCAGCCGCCATCAGAACAAGCCGGAACGTCGGCATCGAACTTCTCCCGCTGAAGGGTGCAAGCTGCTGCCCGGCACCGGGTGCATTCGGCGCGGTCGACCTCCGTGTCTGGTATGCAATGGCTGCCAGGAACATCTGTCTCGCCGAAGAGATGGGTAAGGACATCACCCTCATCTGCAACGGCTGCTACAAGTCGATCTACGAGGTCAACGAGCGGCTGAAAGAGGATGACGAACTCCGTGACGAAGCCAACGAGGTTCTCGCCGAGATCGATATGGAGTTCAAGGGCTCAGTCGATGTCTACCACCTCGCCGAGCTCTACTATGACCCCAAGGTCTGCGGTGTCGAGAAGATCCGCGAGTCTGTAGTCAGGCCCCTTGACGGCACCAAGATCGCAGTTCACTATGGCTGTCACCTTCTCAAACCACTCAAGGAACGCCGGTTCACCAATTCCGAGAACCCAATGTGGATCGAGGAACTCGTCGACGCCCTTGGTGCGGAGGCAGTCCAGTACCGCAACAAGATGCAGTGCTGCGGTGCGGGCGGCGGTGTCCGCGGATTCGACCTGGCTCACTCCCTCGATATCACAAACGAGAAGATGATCAATATCGCTGAAGCAGGCGCAGACGCCCTCACCGAGGTCTGTCCGTTCTGTCAGCTTCAGTTCGACCGCGGCCAGGTCGAGATCAAGGACAAGTTTGGCATCGAATGGGGTCTTCCGGTGCTTCACTACAACGAACTGCTGGGACTTGCCCAGGGAATGAGCCCCCAGGAGCTTGCACTTGACCTCCACGCTATCGACTGCAAGCCATTCCTAGACAAGATCCTGTAAGGGAGGAAATATTCATGGCAGAAGAGATAAAACAGCCCAGAATTGGTGTGTTTGTGTGCCATTGCGGTACCAACATCGCCGGCACCATCGACGTGGAGGCAGTCAAGGATTATGCCGCGACCCTCCCCAATGTCGCGGTTGCCGACCACTATCAGTACATGTGCTCGACTCCGGGCCAGCAGATGATCCAGGACGCCATCAAGGAACACGACCTTACCGGCGTCGTGGTCGCTGCCTGTACACCCCGTCTCCACGAGCCGACCTTCAGGACGGCCACCAAGGAAGGAGGCCTCAACCCGTTCAGGTTTGAGATGGCCAACATCCGGGACCAGAACTCCTGGGTCCACATGCACGACGCCGAAGGCGCCACAGAAAAGGCGAAGGACGCCGTCAGGATCGCCGTTGCGAAGGCATCCCTTCTTGAGGACCTTTACCCCAAGAGCGTGCCTGTCGAACATGCAGCCATGGTCGTCGGCGCCGGTGTCGGCGGTATCCAGGCAGCACTCGACCTTGCAAACGCCGGGATCAAGACCTACCTCATCGAGAAGTCCCCGACGGTCGGCGGACGTATGTCCCAGCTCGACAAGACATTCCCGACCCTCGACTGTTCACAGTGTATCCTTACCCCGAAGATGGTGGACGTCGGGCGTCACCCGAACATCGAACTCCACACCTACACCGAGGTCGAGGCAGTCGACGGCTACATCGGCAACTTCGAGATCACTCTCAGAAAGAAGGCCCGGGGGGTCATGAGCCAGGACGAGGCCACAGCCAAGGGAATCGTCGGCGGCGGCTGCAACGGCTGCGGCGACTGTGAAGCAGTCTGTCCGGTCATCAAGCCCAACCCCTTCGAACTCGGAATGGCCCCAAGAAAGGCCATCTACATATACCACCCACAGGTTGTGCCTCTGGTCTATACCGTCGACTTCGACTCCTGTGTAAAGTGTGGTCTCTGTGTGGAGGCCTGCGGTGACAAGAAGGCCATTGACCTCGAGATGGAGGACACCTTCGAGACCGTCAAGGTCGGGAGCGTCATCCTCGCAACCGGGTATGAAATCTTCCCAGTCGAGAAGAAGCGCGAGTGGGGCTACAAACAGTTCGACAACGTCATCACTTCACTCGAGTTCGAGCGCCTCATCTGTGCCTCTGGTCCAACCGGCGGCCACCTGGTCCGTCCGTCCGACGGCGAGACCCCGATGAAGGTCGCCTTCCTGCTCTGTGCAGGCTCTCGTGACAACACCGGTGTCGGCAAGCCGTACTGCAGCCGGTTCTGCTGCATGTACTCGCTCAAGCACGCCCACCAGGTCATGGAGAAGATCCCAGGCTGCCAGCCTTACATCTTCTACATGGACATCAGGTCCTTTGGCAAGATGTACGAGGAGTTCTACTATCGTATCCAGAACGAGGGTGCGAAGTTCATCCGCGGCCGTGTGGCCAACATCCTCGAAGACCCGAAGACCAAGAACCTGCACGTCTATGCTGAAGACACCCTGCTCGGGCGTCCGGTTGACATCGAAGTCGACATGGCCGTGCTCGCGGCTGCAATTCAGCCAGCAGCAGATACCGACCACGTTAGACACCTGTTTGGCGTGTCCTGCTCACAGGACGGATGGCTCCTTGAAGCACACCCGAAACTTAACCCATGTGGGACCACGACCGCAGGTATCTTCCTCGCGGGCGTTTGTCAGGGCCCGAAGGACATCCCAGACACCGTCGCACAGGCCGAGGGTGCAGCCTCTGCAGCATCCATCCCAATCCACATGGGCAAGGTCGACCTCGAACCGTACTTCGCTCAGTGTATCGAGGAGAAGTGTGCCGGTTGTGGTATGTGCGTCAACCAGTGTCCGTACTCCGCGCTCGACCTCATCGAGAAGGACGGCAGGACAGTCATGCACGTAACCGAAGCAAAGTGTAAGGGCTGCGGGACCTGCGGTGGGTTCTGTCCAGGTGGTGCGATCTACATGCAGCACTTCACCACTCCGCAGATCGTAGCCCAGATCGACGCATTCCTCCTTGGAGGTGAGGAGTAAATGGCAGAAGAAGAATGGCAGCCGAAGATCATCGCAATCATCTGCAACTGGTGTTCCTATGCCGGTGCAGATCTCGCGGGCAGTGCCCGTACTCAGTACCCGCCTGACGTCCGTGCCATCCGTGTGATGTGCACCGGGCGTGTCGACCCGCTCTTCATCATGAAGGCGTTTGCTGACGGTGCCGACGGGGTGCTCGTCTCCGGGTGCCACTTCGGTGACTGTCACTACATCGCGGGCAACTACAAGTGTGCCAAGAGGATGTTCCTCCTCAAGAGTGTCCTTAAGGACCTCGGGATCGACGATCACCGTCTCAGGATGACCTTTGTCTCCGCATCTGAGGGTGCGAAGTGGGCAATGGTCATGGAAGACGTCGTCAAGACCATCAAGGAACTGGGACCAAGCCCCATCAACCAGCTGAAGCAGTAAATTCCGGAGGTTATTACGGTGCCAGAAATCGAATTAAACCTCATATCCGGGCGGACCATCCAGCAAGGAGTCTCAATGGAGGCGGGCAAGGAAAAACCCGCCTACACCAAGGCTTGTGGCATCATCGAGATGGATGATGCTGACTTCAAGCGTCTGGGTGCCTGGAGAAATACTAATGTCCGTGTCACCAGTGAATACGGCAGCGTCGTCGTGAAAGCGATTCAGACCACCCAGGGCCCTCACCCTGGGCTTGCCTTCATCCCCATGGGACCGTGGGCAAACATGGTCATCAGTCCGAACACCTACTCAACTGGGATGCCGACCTTCAAGGGCGTACCAGTTAAGGTCGAGGTTGCCGAAGATGAACCAGTGCTCAACTCACTCGAACTCGTCCGTAAAGCCTGCAAGGGTGAGATCTAATGGCAAAGATTATCTCTGACGTAGTCTGTCCGTTCTGTGGAACACTCTGTGACGACCTTGAAGTCAAGGTCTCTGACGACGGCAAGGAACTCCTCGAGGTCTACAACGCCTGTGTCATCGGCACAGAGAAGTTCCTTCATTCCCAGGCAGAAGACCGCCTGACGGTCCCGCAGATGCAGGACGAAGAGGGCAACTCGAAGGACGTCAGCGTTGACGACGCCGTCGAGTACACCGCCCAGATGCTCTGCAACGCAAAGAAGCCCCTCATGTACGGCTGGTCTTCCACCAACTGTGAAGCACAGTCGGTGGGCCACGAGATCGCCGAACTTGTCGGAGCGGTCGTCGACAACACCGCCACGGTCTGTCACGGCACCACCCTCATCGCACTTCAGGATGTCGGTGTGCCGAGCTGTACCCTTGGTGAGGTCAAGAACCGTGCAGATAGGATCGTATTCTGGGGCTGCAACCCTGCCCACGCCCATCCACGGCACATGAGCAGGTACTCTATCTTCCCGCGTGGGTTCTTCACCGGGAAGGGGCACAAGGCCCGCAAAATGGTCGTTGTCGACCCGCGGAGCACCGATACAGCAAAGATGGCCGATCTCCACATGCAGATCGAGCAGGGCCGCGACTACGAACTCCTAAGTGCCCTGCGTGTCGCTGTCCGCGGCAACCCACTGCCTGAGACCGTCGCCGGTATCCCAAGAGAGACGATCCAGGAGGTTGCCGAAACCCTTAAATCAGGCCGCTTCGTGATCATCTTCTTCGGTATGGGCGTTACTCAGTCGCTCTCCAAGAACCACAACATCGACATGGCCATCTCGCTGACCCGCGACCTTAACGACTACACCAAAGCGGCCATCATGCCGATGCGTGGTCACTACAATGTCACGGGCTCAGGGCAGGTGCTCGGCTGGCAGTTCGGGTACCCGTTCTGCGTCGATCTTTCCCGTGGCTTTGCCCGTTACAACCCGGGTGACTCGACCTCAAACGACCTGCTCCGCAGGGGCGAGGTGGACGCGATCTTTGTGCTGGGCTCCGACCCTGGTGCACACTTCCCGATCTCCTCGGTGAAGAAGATCGCAAAACTCCCGTCAGTTTGTGTTGACCCACACATTACCCCCACGAGTGCAGTCTGCAAACTCCACATGCCGGTCGCATTTGTCGGTGTTGAGGAAGGAGGGTGTGCCTACCGGATGGACAACGTTCCGATCGAGACCAGAAAGGTCATCGATGCTCCGGAGGGCGTGCTCAGCGACGAGGAGTTCCTCAAGCGTGTGCTTACACGGGTAAAGGAGATCAAGGGAGTTGCGTGAAATGGCAGAATATCTGATCAAGAATGGTTTCGTCTTCGACCCGGTGCTCGGGATCAACGGTGACAAGACCGATGTTGCCATTAAAGATGGCAAGATCGTCAAGTCCACCGAGATCAAGAACCCGAAGGTCGTCGACGCAGCCGGCAAGACAGTGATGGCAGGCGGTGTGGATATCCATGCCCACGTCGCTGGGCCAAAGGTCAACCTCGGCAGGAACTACCGGCCTGAAGACAAGCTCTTCACGTACGCGCCCAAAAAGGGTGCAAGGAGAATGGCAGGCGGGTTCTCAGTCCCGACGGTCTTCAGGACCGGGTACAAGTACGCCCAGATGGGCTACACGACCGTAATGGAAGCGGCAATGCCGCCTCTGTACGCTCGCCACGTCCATGAAGAGATGCGGGACACCCCGATCCTTGACCAGGGGGCCTACCCAGTCTTCGGGAACAACTGGTTTGTCCTCGAATACCTCAAGAACCATGAGGTCGAGAATACCGCAGCCTACATGTCCTGGCTGTTGCGGACTACCAAGGGCTACGCGGTCAAGATCGTCAACCCAGGCGGCACAGAAGCCTGGGGCTGGGGTCTGAACTGCAACTCGATCCATGACCCGGTCCCGTACTTCGACATCACTCCAGCCCAGATCATGAAAGGACTGATGGAGGCAAACGAGGCCCTGAAGCTCCCGCATTCCGTCCACATCCACACCAACAATCTGGGTAACCCTGGCAACTACGAGACCACTCTCGACACCTTCAAACTCTTCGAGGGCGAGAAGCCAAACAACGACTTCGGGCGTAAGCAGGTCATGCACCACACCCACGTACAGTTCCACTCGTACGGTGGGGACAGTTGGCGCAACGTAGAGTCCAAGGCCGACAAGATCATGGACTATGTCAACAGCCACGACAACATGACCATGGACCTTGGCTGTGTCACCCTGGACGAGACCACAACGATGACCGCCGACGGTCCGTTCGAGCACCACCTCACCGAACTCAACCACCTCAAGTGGGCAAACACTGATGTGGAACTCGAGACCGCTGCAGGTGTCGTCCCGTACATCTATTCACCAAATGTCAAGGTCTGTGGTGTCCAGTGGGCTATCGGTCTTGAACTCGGACTCATGGCCAAGGACCCGATGCGGGTCTTCATCACCACTGACCACCCGAACGCCGGTCCGTTCTTCAGGTATCCACGGGTCATGAAGTGGCTGATGAGCAAGGATGCCCGTGAGGCCCAGATGGACGCACTCAAGTGGGCAGAGAGAGTGAGGGATTCCACGTTCCTCTCAGGCATCGACCGCGAACTGACCCTGTACGAGATCGCAGCGATGACCAGAGCAGGGCCTGCCCAGGCACTTGGTCTCAAAGACAGGTACGGCAGTCTTACACCTGGCCTTGAAGCCGATGTTGCGGTCTACGACTACAACCCCGAGACTGCAGAGGATCCAGAACTCATCGAGAAGGCCTTCGGTAACGCCGCGTATCTCTTCAAGGGCGGCGAGATGGTCGTCAAAGAGGGCGAGGTCGTCAGCAACGGGAACAAGAAGACCCTGTGGGTCGACGCCAAGGTCGCGGAGAACCCACAGGTTCAGCGGGATGTCACCGAGAAGTTCCTGCGGTACTACACAGTCACCCAGGCAAACTATGAGGTGAACGAGAAGGTCTTCATGAAGAACCCGTACAGGATCGAGATCGACGCAACTCAGTGAGGAGATGACGATGGAGACGGTAACACTGACACCAAAGGAGCAGTCCGAACTCTATATTGATGCGGAGAACATCACCCCTGACACCTTTGCAGGGAAGTCCGCCGCAGAGATCGCAGAGCTGCATGTCTTTGAAGGGAACCAGACCCAGACTCTTGGCCAGTACTTCGAGGTCACCGGCACAGCCGGGGCCTCGGCTGAGGAGACAAAGATCGTCATCAAGGGCGATGTCAACAAGGTCAAGTACATCGGTATGCGGATGACCGGCGGCGAGATCGTCGTCGAAGGTTCAGCCGACATGTATGTCGGAGCCTGGATGGAAGGCGGCAAGATCCATGTGAAGGGGAATGTCGACGCTTTCTCTGGCACCGGCATGAAGGGCGGTGAGATCGAGGTCGACGGCAATGACGGGAACTACCTCGGTGCCGCCTACCGCGGAGACTGGAGAGGTATGCAGGCTGGCACGATCCGTGTGCACGGGAATGCCGATTCTGACATTGG
>JAQVHG010000279.1 GCA_028696365.1 Methanofollis sp. | reverse complement strand
CGCCCCAATGATGAGCATCACAACGAGGAGGAGGACGAGTATCTCAGAGGGCCAGAGAATTGCACCGACCCCACAGCAGGCGGTCGCAGCCCCGAGGAGCCCGCCGATCAGAGCGTGGCTGCTTGAGACTGGAATGCCAAAATACGAACAGAAAAAGACCCACACCACCGCGCCGACCATAGCCATCAGGATGATCTGAGGGCTGAGCAGAACCGGATCGACGATCCCGCGTCCGATCGTCTCGGCGATCGCAGTTGTGAAGAGAAGGGGGCCGACCAAGTTGAAGAACGATGCAAGGAGGACAGCCTTGAAAGGCGAGAGCACCTTGGTGGCTACCACTGTTGCGATCGAGTTTGCAGCATCATTGAGCCCGTTGACGAAGTTGAAGAGGAGCGCCAGGATGATGCCTAGAATAATGACGACGTCCATGCTCCTCACGAATGTCTAATCGCGATGTCCGAGAGGACATTGGCCACGTCTTCACATCTGTCGGTGGCTTCCTCAAGGTTCTCGTAGATGTCCTTGAGTTTGATGATCGTGATCGCGTCGTTGGTGGAGAAGAGGTTCTTGATGGCATCTGCAAGGACTGCATCGGCAAGGTTTTCAAGCCGGTTGATCTCGATGCAGTGTTTCTCGACAGCCCGAGGATCGTCCATCGTCCTGATCAACCTCACGGCCGTCTGGATCTCCTGAGTGGAGAGGTAGATGAGCCGTGCAAGTTCTTTCATCACGTCATCGGTCTCTGTGACCCCATATCCGTACATCTGCTGTGTCGTGCCGTCGATGTAATCGAGCACATCGTCGAGCGCGGTGGCGAGTCTGGAGATCTCCTCAGGTTCGAGGGGAGTGATAAAGGTAAGGTTGAGTTGTTCGTAGACCTGATGGGCGATTTCGTCACCCCGGTGTTCAATCTTCTTGATCCTGTGGCACTGGTTTTTGACGTCCACATAATCATTGACGAGGGCGTGAAGAAGCATGGCACCCTCGTTTACCGTATCTGCCTGCTTTTCGAACAAGTCAAAAAAAACCTTGTCCTGTGGCACGATCCACTCTTTAAGACCCATTGCACCCATGTGTTATCGGTTCTCACTGAACAAAAACCATTCCATCCCATGAAGATGGGCGCGTTTTCTTGCATCAATTATAGCACAGAAGAGCGGCGATGAAAGCCGAATTCATCCTAGACAGATCAGGTCTATTTGCACAAGAATTTTTTAGAATTTATAATTACTATATCCATGAAGTACACCTTTCTCATCAAGGAGATGATAAGGATACGCTTCCCCGATTTCTGAATTCGCAGGCGGGGTGGACAAGGAATGAGATGACTGGGGGTCTCGGTGTCCAGGTATCGCCTGAACGGAAGGTGAGATCGGAACCATGCCCTCTGGGGCGCCTGAAGATCCGGATTCACATGTACCTCAGGTTGCGCTCGATTTCGCCCAATTAAATCCGAGATTTTCTTACGTTCGCTCGCGCTCACACTCACTACACGATAAGGTTGAGGACGGCAACACACTCGTCATGGTCATCTATTCCGCCTTCCCCGCCCCGCTCTATCTTCCTCTTAGGGTCAATGGGGCAGAGAGCCCCGGACCGAAGAGAGTGAAGGCGCGTGACACACATCTACAAAGCCAAGATAAACTTCTTCGGAATGGTCGCCAGTTCCCAATCGTCAAATCTTCATCGTCATCTCGTGCCGGGGGGCGCCACTCGAAAATCAAGGATTTTCTCGGCTCCCTCCGGTCGTCCCCCCTGGACCTCCACAACGAGGAGGGACAGGGGCGACCATTAAACAAGGCCTCTACCAATTCTATTGTCTTAAAAACTTGAAAAGAGAGATAAAACGACGATAAATATTCATCCTGTATTCTTGAGGCGTGAGTTCACTTCATGAGTCATTCTACAGAGACAGAATAATGGCTCTGTAAAAATCCTATTGATGTCTCTCTCTGGCGGGGGGCGTGCCGCCCCCCAGACCCCCCGCCGATGAAGATTGGCAGAGGACTGCGTCCCGTCTTCATGATCTTAACTCTACCTTCCCGCTCCTATCGTGATCCCGGGGGTCCGGGGGCAGAGCCCCCGGCGTGGGCGAGGGGGAAGGCGACGAATACATGAGTGCGCGATGAAAAAACTGGGGATCTCTTCATTGTCATCCATCGCTCTTCATCAGTGAGGAGGAGGGCGGGAAAGTTTTGGGATGACCTCAATAAATGAGGAGTTCTACAGAGACAGAATAATGGCCCTGTAGAAATCCTCTTGATGAATCTCTCTGGCGGGGGGCGTGCCGCCCCCCGAACCCCCCGAACACGAGAGGTCGAGGACCACAACACTCTCTTTATGATCATCTATTCTGCCTCTCCGACCCTATCTTCATCCTGGGGGGGTCCGGGGGCAGAGCCCCTGCCCAAAGAGGTAGGAAGACGAGCGACACACCTCTCCCCCACACAAGAGGTAAGGGTTTCTACAGAGACAGAATAATACCATTTTCGACCGTGGAAAAGATCTTCAAGATACATTCTTCAAAACCGAATTTCGGATAAACCCTCTTTACTCTGGAAACCCCATTCTTTCGGATAGTTCCGAGACGAGATATCATGACCAGCATTCTTGAAGCAGCACGATCCAATGTGGTGACGCCCGCGATCAGGGCGGTGGCGGACGAAGAAGAGATCGATCCTCTTGAGTTATGCCAGAGGATCGCCGAGGGCAGCGTGGTAATCATGCACCGGGGCGAGAAGAGCGTCGGCATCGGTGCAGGCTTGAGGACGAAGATCAACGTGAACCTCGGAACCTCCAATGTCAGCGTCTCCCCTGACAAAGAGGTGGAGAAGGCCTTGATCGCCGAGAAATACGGGGCCGACACGATCTCCGACCTCTCGATGGGAGGCGACATCCCGGCGATCAGGGCCGCGATCGCCAGGCGCACCACTCTTCCTCTCACCACCGTGCCCATCTATCAGGCGGTGGCAGAGCATGGCCTCGAAGACCTGACCGCCGAGGATATTCTTGCGACCATCAGGGCGCAGGCGGAGGAGGGGGTGAGTTCGCTGGTGGTCCACTGCGTGAACCCCCATATGATAGACCTCCTGAAGGCACAGGGCCGGGTCATGGGCGTGGTCTCCAAGGGCGGATCGATCACCTCCTCGTTCATGTATCTCAATCAGTGCAAGAACCCTTTTATCGAGCACTTCGACGAGATCCTCGCGATCGCACGGGAGCACGACATCGTCCTCTCGCTCGGCAACACGGCCAGGAGCGGGTGCATCCATGACCCGCAGGACCCTGTAC
>JAQVHG010000278.1 GCA_028696365.1 Methanofollis sp. | reverse complement strand
CCCTTCATCGACCGGGCGCGGGCGCTGTACCGTGACCTCGGCGTCTCGACCGTGCTCGTCATCGGCGGGTCGGGCGACTACTTCGACATCGCCGACACCGTCGTCTGCATGCAGGCCTACCGCCCCGAAGATGCCACCGCACGGGCACAGGCGATCGCCGCGCGCTACGCCTCAGAACGGTTCACCTCGCAGAAAGACGGGTTTGGCACCTTCATGCGGCGGATGCCAGAGGCCCGGAGCATCGACGCGCGCAAAGGCAAACGGGAGGCAAAGGTCGCGGCCGACGGTGTTCGCGGGATCAGGTTCGGCGTCCACGAGGTCGACCTCTCGGCCGTGGCACAGGTCGTGGACCCTGCCCAGACCGCAGCCATCGCCCATGGCATGCTCAGGGCAAAGCGCCATATGAACGGGCGCTCGACCCTCGCCGAGGTAGTGGCGGCCGTCGACGCCGAGGTCAAGAGAGAGGGTCTCGACGTCCTTACCTCTCACCCTATCGGCGGGCTTGCGGGCTTTCGGCCCTTCGAACTCGCCGCGGCGCTCAACCGGCTCAGGACCTTCAGGGCCGGGCAAAAACGGTAAGGAATATTGGGCTCTTTAGACCCGCTCATGCGTCGAGAGCACGTTTCAAGCATACCAGATGAAAAGCTCATGTCGCGGCTCTGTAGAAATCCTCACACTTTATGGGTGAAGCATACTCGAAACAGGAGAAAGGGAGGTTTTCTACAGAGCCCAAGAATTAGTGTTCGTCCTCATGTGCAGACCATGGACGGGAACACACATGACAATCGGTCGCGGAAAAATATGGGGCGGAACCTGTGCTTCACTCAGGCCTATTTTTGCACGCCCTCTCCCCGAAGATCCCTGAGACCCCAAGGAGGTCGTTGATCCACCGCAGTTCGTCGCTGCACTGAATCAGGATGATCAGGAGGAGTGTGATTGGGACGGCAAAGATCATGCCTGGCAGGCCGAGGATCCAGCCCCAGATGATGAGCGAGAGGATGACGACCATCGGCGGCATCTCGAACCGCCTCGATGCGATCTTGGCATAGATGGGGTTTTCGACGACGGCGTTGAGGACGACGACGATCCCCACGACCGCCGCCACCCCCCAGAGCCCATACTGGAGCCAGGCAAAGAATATCGCCGGGAGAGCAGCGATGATCAGGCCGATATAGGGGATGAATGCCAGGATAAAGGTGAGGAGCCCCCACAACACGGCAGAGTGGATCCCCATGAGCCAGAGGGAGAGCCCGAAGAGGACGCCATGGATGAGGTTTACTTCGGTCCTCACGATCACGAAGTCCATCATGAGCCTGCTCATCCTCTCAATCCCTACAAAGGTCTTCGGCTCACGCACCAGTCCCCGCTTCAGGCGCTCGGAGATATGGGGGATCTCCAAGACGGCGAACATCGTCGTGATCAGGATGAAGAAGAGGTACATGAGTGCGTTTCCAAGCCCAATGGCGTAGGGCTCGATGAACGTAACGACGTCTGCAAGATGGAAGGACGTCGGGGCAAATGCCGCGGTGTCGATCCCGATGTCCAGGAAAATCGCCGTAAGATCGGCAAGACGCATCTGCAGGTCAGCCTGGTAGGTCGGAAGATCATGGAGCAGCGTCTCCAGTGAACTGACCGTGATCACCACCCCGATGATCGTTACCACGGCGGCAGCCGCAGAGATGACGCCCATGGCAGCAAGATCGGGCAGACCCCGTTTCCTGAGCATGTCCATTGCCGGGAGCGTGAGGATGGTCAGTATCAGGGATATGAGCAAGAGGTTGACGATATATGAACAATACCGCATTCCGATGACGATCACGACGAGTGCCGCCATGATGGCCAGGGACTGCAGTGTGCCGGAGAATTCTAAAGGACGGTCCATAGTATAACTCTGCGTCGTACTGGGGGACGATAGGATATCATCTTTGGGAATCGATCCGGGGGAAGGACGAGGTTATATCATATTTTCATCCCGTATTTCGTCGGTCTAGAGCACACAGTCCCGGCAGTCCTGCGACCCGCAGGCGATGTTGTCGATCTTCCACTTCAGCGCCCATCGCTTGATCTCCCTGATGACGTCGATGATCTCGACGCCGCTCTCGGTCAGGCCGTACTCGCTCTTTACCGGGAACGTGGAGGCCTCCACCTGTTTCCAGATCAGTCCTTCCTCTTCGAGTTCTTTCAACCGGGCGGAGAGGACTTTCGAGGTGATGCCCGGGAGTGCGTCTTTGAGTTCTGAAAATCGCCGGGTGTATTCGGTGCCCTTGTAGAATTCCAGGAGGACGAGGAGCGTCCACTTCTTTCCCAGATATGTGAGCGTTGCGTTGACGGTGCACCCTTCCTGCATGGTATAGTGGTAGAAACTTTCTGCCTCATATAGTTTGGTATACATTGTATACTTTGTATCAATAAGATACAGCGAAGGAGCCAGAGCATGTATTGCTATCAATGTGAAGAGGCCGCACGAGGGTGCGGATGCACGACTGTCGGTGTCTGCGGCAAGGACGCCGAGACCGCCGGACTTCAGGACGTCCTGATCTACCTGACCAGGGGAATCGCGGTGCGCAACCTCGCGGCGATGGAACACGGGGTGGGGAATAAAGAGGCCGGGACGTTCATCGCCGAGGCCCTCTTTGCGACCCTGACCAACGTGAACTTTGACCGGGTGCGTTTCCGCGACTATATCGCCCGTGCGATCGCGATCCGCGACGCCCTCCCGCCTGCCGGCGAGGACGAGCCCGACGCCTGCACCTGGACACCGGCAAACGACGCCGGGATCGCGGCGAAGGCAGACGAGGTGGGTGTGCTCGCGACCGCCGACGAAGACGTGCGGTCTCTGCGCGAACTCCTCGTCTACGCCCTGAAGGGCGTCGGCGCATACTACTACCACGCCGCCGCTCTCGGGTATGAAGACGACGAGGTCACGGCCTTCATCCAGAGAGCGCTTGCGTCCACCCTCCGCGACCTCACCGTCGACGAGATGGTCGGCATCGTGCTGGAGTGCGGCGGCGTGGGCGTGCAGGTGCTCGCCCTCCTCGACACCGCGAACACCGCGACTAAGTAGCAATAATTGCCAGATTAAAAATAGAGAAAAACAAAAAAGAAGTGAAAAAATCAGAAGATTATCCCATGAAAATACATCCAAACAATATATCTGATGAATTTTCCTAAGAGCATCGCTAATGCAACTATCCATATATTACATCTAAAAAATCCGGAAGCTACTGCAATTGCATCTCCGATTCCGGGAAGAAATGAGAAGAAGGCAAACCAATCGCCATGTTTGTGAAGTTTATTTAG